>JBGUME010000121.1:0-2740 GCA_045116695.1 Anaerovoracaceae bacterium
TTACATACCAAATGAACTGGGATGGCGGATTCAGTATTACATTTGAAGACACAGATGATCCAAAAGAGATAAATATTGCCATAAAAAGAACTGCTCTTGGAGGAAAAATGGAATCGGATTCGAGGAACCCGCGCAGCTACTGGATATTAGACGGCTTTTATAAGGAAAGTGCTGATCTTAGCAAAGCGGAAACTGTGAAAGTTAACGGGCAGATAATCTGGACCAAAGATCAGGGGATCAATAACAAACCTCCTGAATACATAGGTGAACTCGTGCGATATGAGCATTCTGCTTTTGATGATACTGTACGACCAAAAGAGAAAATCATATCCACAAGAATAGAGACAGGTGCTATTTCAGTAACATATGAAGATCTCCATGGAATCAAGTGGGATAAAGACGGCAATGTGATCGCCAGATTTACTGTAGATGAGAATGAAAACATCATATCCATGGAAAGCGTGCCATCAAATGAAAAGGGAAACTAAAAATATGCTTGTTTCGAGAGGCAGCTCAAAAAAACATAATAATCGATGAAAAACAGGGGTGCTCTGAAACTGAGCAAAATAAGGCTCTGTGAAGCGAGGCGGTCATTATTGACCGCCTTTTGGGTGCAGTAAAAAAACATGCATAAAACCACTTGAACAAACGTTCTTATATAGATATAATGTCCTCGTCATTCAAAAGAGAGGCAATACATGATGTGGAGATCGTGATCTTTCAATGCATTGCTCCTCATACAGAATGAAAAGCGTTCGAACGACAAACAATAAGTCATTACATGCATATGACGCGGCTTGCCGGCGCAGCAGCTGCGACATATCAAAGATAGTTTTCATACAGCAAGAACCAAAGTAGCAGGCGAGGATGATACCGGGCCGTTTCCCTTGTTCGATACACCCTGGCTTGTGGGCAAGGCATTGCTGTATGGGATTATTTAAAAGGGAGGAACGCAAATGCGTACAGAAGTAAGTCTGGAAACAAGGATAAAGGACCAGTGTGCACTGGCCGGATATGATTACGAATACCTGTACAGGTTCGGAAAGAAACTGCTGAAGCTTTACCGCGATGTCAGCAGAAACAATACACTGGATGCGGAGGATATACTCGAGGATATCTGCAGCGAGTCGTATGAAAGCGATATCAGCAGCCAGATGAGCTCAGCTCTGACAAGGCTTGAGTTCTTTGCCTCGGAGTATACGAAAAACAAGTTTGAGTCGGATATCCGAAGGTCGCTCAGGACAGGCTGGATGGTAAGGGTGATGGATCAGGTCAAGATGAACGTCTACACCTTTGATGATTACGGCCCGGAGTTCGTGAGCATACTGACCCTGTGCTATATGTCAAGCTTCAGATTCACAGGAGCTGAGGCAGCACAGGAGCTGAGGATCTCGGAGCAGAACTTCTATAAGAAGAAGAAATATGCAGTCATACTCTTCGCTCTTGAGTTCGAAGAATACAAGCGGGAGATAACTGCATGCTGCAATCCGGTAAGATATACAGGCGAGCAGATGACACTTGCCGACTTCATGCATTAGACCGGAGAGTATACGAAGAGTTATTGAAGAGTTTATGAAGAGAATAAGGCGAGTATAAGATGATTGTGCAGTTAGTTTCGCCGGGTTACACTGTATATGCTGGGAGACCAGCAGCATACAATTAAATAAGAAGGGCAGCAAGCCCCGTACTCACGAAAGTGGGTGCGGGGCACTTTTTATGCCCTGATTCTGCTGCATGTCTGCCAGACACTACCGAAAGGAGCATGGCAGTCATGCATATACATTCAATACTTCTGCCTGAGTGCAGACCCCCGTAGGCCGCGTGTTTTTCGCAGGTTACATCAACGTTTCGGAAAACACGGAGGCTTACAAATGAAATACAAGTACGAATTCGCAAATGAAAACAAAACCATTGAGATCAGTGAAGAATGGATCAGCGTTCTGGAGGAGCTCGACAGACTTGAATACAACAACAATCACGCCGAGACCAGAAGGCATGTCTCGCTCGATGACGGAGAAGACGGTGAGTGGCTCAGCACTGAAAGAGGAGAAGTCTATATCAGATGCGCCGGTCAGCTCTTCAGCAGACATGACGACAGATTTGATGACGGCAGGAGGAGCCTGTCCGAAAAACAGGATGAACTCTATGAATCCGTCTACGAATACGGCGACAGCATCAATGATTATGCGCATGACAGCGGCATCGATCAGTCCACCGCATCCAAGAGAAACAGGACCGTAATAAAAAAATTTAAAAAAGTTTTTGAATAATGCCATATTTTTGGCCTTCCCGTGGCCTACAGGTGAGAGGACTAATTAAAAACCTCTCGGGAACCTACAGAACTGAATACACATTCAATCAGGTACGAGCCCTGGAATATGAGGCCACAAGCTTCGAGCATGCAGGACCGATGCGCCAAGACACCGAAAGGTCGAGCGACAAACATCACGGGTCCAAAAGGAAGACGGCAACTTCAATGTGCGATGACAATCCCAGGGTACAATGATACTTCCGCTCAGTCACAGCCCTGCAGAAATGCAGGATCACGCAATGAGGGCGGCTCCGTAAGACCTGCGGGGAAGGGTAACGCCTTATGAAGGGATTCCGCTGATCCCTGCCTGATGGTTTCCCGGTGAACTGGGGATGTCGAGGACAAATACAGGATCGAAACAATGACAAGTAAGACGGCGTGTCTGAGGATACTTTTTGCATCCTCCGGCACGCCTTCCTTATATACATG
>JBGUME010000122.1:0-4424 GCA_045116695.1 Anaerovoracaceae bacterium
GTATCAGGATACCAACTATCTGCAGTACAAGCTGATAAAAATGCTGGCGTCTGTACACGGCAACCTCTGCGTGGTGGGCGATGATGATCAGTGCATTTACCAGTGGCGCGGCGCGGACATCAGAAACATACTGGATTTTGAGGATGATTTCAAAGATGTGTTTACCATCAGGCTTGAGCAGAATTACCGCTCGGACGGCAATATCCTGAAGCTTGCCAATTCGGTCATTAAAAACAACAAAGCCAGAAAGCAGAAGGCGCTCTGGACTGAGAGAGCTGACGGCGAAAAGATCACATATAAGAGGCTTGAGGACGAGAAGCAGGAGGCCTGGTGGATAGGCTCCGAGATCGAGAGGCTCAGGGCCGACGAGGGATACGATTACAAGGACTTCGCGATACTCTACCGCAAGAACGCGCAGTCGAGGAGCTTCGAGGAGAAGTTCAGCTTCCGCGGCATCCCTTACAGGGTGCTGGCAGGGCTCAGATACTATGACCGCAAGGAAATAAAGGACGTGATGGCCTACCTCAGGCTCATTGAGAACCCGGGCGACAACGTGTCGCTGCTGAGGGTCATAAACGAGCCTAAAAGGGGTATAGGCGACAAGACGATGTCCGGCGTGCAGGAATACGCAGAGGCCTACGGGATGACGCTATTTGAGGCTCTTTCTGACAAGCAGCTTCTGGCCACATTCGGACCGAAGCTGAGGGGATCCGTAGAGGCGTTCACCGACATGATAAGCGGCATCAGGGCCGAGCAGGAGAACCTCGGTATCCTTGATATATATGACAACGTGCTGAGCCGCTCGGGCTACCTGAAGGCGCTCGAGGACGCCGGCACGGTAGAGGCCGAGAGCCGCATAGAGAACATCATGGAATTCAAGTCTGTCATCGCCGAATTCGAGAAGGGGCTCGCTGACGGCACGTCACAGGCAATGCGTGATGAAATGAGGGCCGACAGGCTCGAACTCCTAGGAGAGGGAGTCGAAACGGATGAACAGACGGAGCTCTCCGCCTTCCTTGAGCAGATCACTCTGATGGCGGACATAGACAATCACGATGAGAATGAGGACGCTGTAGTGCTTATGACACTGCATTCCGCAAAGGGGCTCGAATTCCCGGTGGTATTCATGCCGGGAATGGAGAACGGGATGTTCCCGGGGCTCGGCGCATATGAGGACGACCACAACATGGAGGAAGAGCGCAGGCTCTGCTACGTGGGCGTGACACGTGCCATGAAGAAGCTTTATCTGACGGGCGCACAGGTACGCACTGTCTACGGCCGCACGGACTTCCAGCAGGAGTCGCTGTTCCTCCGCGAGATGGACAGGGAATGCATGGACGGCGACCAGACAGTGGAAGACAAGGTCAGAATAGGGACCGGACTCAGAGGCGAGAGCAGCTGGATGGGAGATTACTTCTTCGGAGGCCGCTCGCACGGTACTGCTGACGGATACGCCGGGGAACCTGCTTCCAAGCCTTTCGACAGCCTGTCCGCTGCAAGAAGGCAGACAAAGGAGAAGGCAAAGATACACCAGGAGTTCTCGAATGGGGATATAGTCAGACATCCGAAGTTTGGCGAGGGCATGGTGATAGAACAGGATGATAAAACCATGACGGTCATGTTCGATGACTATGGACAGAAGAAGCTCGGCAAGGGCTATGTCAAAATGGAATTGGTGAGCCATGAATGATGAAAGCAAGAAGAACAGAATAGACGAGCTCGTGCAGCGTCTCAATGAGGCCTCGCGGGCGTACTATACCGACGGCACTGAGATCATCACAAACTACGAGTACGACGAGATGTATGACGAGCTTCTCGCGCTCGAGGATGAGACCGGCTATATACGGGATGACAGCCCGTCGATCAACGTAGGATTCGAGACAGCCGCGGGACTCCCTAAGATAGTCCACGAGAAGAAGATGCTCTCTCTGAACAAGACCAAGGACAGGGACGAACTCAGGGCCTGGCTGGGAGATCAGAAGGGCATGCTTTCGTGGAAGCTGGACGGTCTGACTGTCGGCATAACTTACGAGAACGGAAGACTGGTGCAGGGAGTCACAAGGGGCAACGGTACAGAAGGCGAGCTTATCACCGCCAACGTCATGGCCTGCCGCAACGTTCCGAAGGTGATCCCGCACAAGGGAAAGACAATCATCAGGGGAGAAGCGGTCATCAGGTACTCTGACTTCGAAAAGATAAACGAGGCCATAGAGGACGCTGATGCCAAGTACAAGAACCCGCGCAATCTCTGCAGCGGCAGCATACGCCAGCTGGACCCTAAGGTCACGGCTGAGAGGAATGTCATGTTCTACGCTTTCTCGCTGTATCAGTGCGAGGGCGTGGAATTCACCACAAGGCAGCAGAAGATGGAGTGGGTCAAGTCACAGGGCTTTGATGCGGTCGAATACGTGATGGTTGACAAGGACAACCTATTCGATGCGATAGACGGCTATGAAGCCGCGATCACAGACTTCGATATCCCATCAGACGGACTCGTGCTGACGCTTGATGATGTCGCTTATGCGGCTACTCTTGGCGAAACGGCCAAGTTCCCTAAGGACTCCATCGCGTTCAAGTGGCGCGACCAGCAGGCTGAGACTGTGCTCCGCGAGATAGAGTGGAGCCCGTCACGCACGGGACTTCTGAACCCGGTAGCCATATTCGACCCTGTGGAGCTTGAGGGCACTACGGTGTCAAGGGCATCGGTGCATAATATAAATATCATGGAAGACCTTGAGCTTGGGATAGGGGACACTATCCAGGTCTATAAGGCCAACATGATAATCCCTCAGCTGGCAGGCAACCTTACCAGAAGCGGCAATATAGAGATACCGGCGGTCTGTCCGGTATGCGGCGGCCCGACTCGCATCAAGAATGAAGAGGGCACAAAGACTCTTAACTGCACAAACCCTGACTGCCTGGCCAAGCACGTCAAGAAGTTCTCGCATTTCGTGTCGAGGGACGCCCTTAACATAGAAGGACTGTCCGAATCGGGCCTTCTGAAACTGATTGGAATAGGCGCTCTCAGAAGCTTTGCCGATCTTTTCAGGCTCGAAAACCATAAAAATGCTATTATTGGTATGGAAGGTTTTGGCGCAAAGTCGTATGATAACCTTACAGCGTCGGCAGCGAGGGCTTCAAACACCACACCGGCGAGACTGCTCTACGGGCTCGGAGTACCGGGCATAGGGGTAGCGACCTCAAATCTGATCTCGCGCTCCTGCAGAAACAAGTGGAGCGATATACAGAGCCTCGATGAGGAGGCGCTTACGGACATAGATGGAGTCGGTTCCGTCATGGCCCGTGATTATGTAGGCTTTTTTGCGGATGAAGACAACAGGGCCGCGATAGATGAGCTGCTTGGGCTGCTGACCCTTGATGAGTCATATGAGGCAGCCGGCACAAGTCTTGAGGGCAAGACCTTCGTCATAACCGGAAGCCTCGAGCACTACGCGAACCGCAAGGATCTCAAAGCTGAGATCGAGGCGGAAGGCGGCAAGGTGGCAGGCTCGGTATCCGCGAAGACCGACTATCTCATAACCAATGACCCGAATTCCGGCTCGTCAAAGAACAAGGCGGCCCGTGAACTCGGAGTAGCGATAATTACTGAAGACGATATACGGGCCATGCTTGGCAAGTAGCGCCCGTACAACAGCCCGCAACGGGCAACCGAAGCCGCCGGCACTTAGCGATTGGCAAGCGCAGCGCAGACAGAGCTTAGTACCGCTGCGAGCTGAGATTAGCGCGAGCGGCCCGAAAGGGCTCGTTGCACGGGCGATATTTTAACGGAGAAAGGAGGAGCGGACCAATGGAGAACGTAAACATGGTTCCTGACATGGATCAGGCTTATGATGAGTCCTTTATCAAGATCATCGAATACCTTGACACCAAGAAATACTTCCATGCCAGAGACGAACTCCTTAAACACAATGAAGTCGAGATAGCTGAATTGCTGGTGGACATCAGGCGAGAGTTCGACCTCCAGAGGATGGTGGTCCTCTTTAGAGCGCTTCCGAAAGATATCAGCGTAGACGTCTTTGCCGAGCTCAGCATCGATGACCAGGTGGATATCATCAACATCATCACCGACCCCGAGATCAAATACATTCTCGACGAGCTCGACTTCGACGACATGATCGACGTACTTGAGGAACTGCCGTCCAACATTGTAGACAAGATCCTCGACAAGACTCCTAAGAGCGAGCGAAAGCTGATCAACACTTTCCTTAAATATAAGGAAGACAGCGCGGGCGCCCTGATGACGCCGGAGTACATCAACCTCAGAAAGGATGACACGGTCGCTGAGGCGCTGGCTCACATAAAGGACGTGGGACTCGATTCCGAGACCATCTATACCTGCTACGTGGTAGACAGGGGACGCAAGCTGATAGGAGTTGTATCGCTCAAGTCGCTGGTCATCGCGG
>JBGUME010000123.1:0-4307 GCA_045116695.1 Anaerovoracaceae bacterium
CAAGTGTGGTTATCCTGCAGCGGAAAGGGAAGGACAGGCCGTCTTCAGAAGGATCCTTTTTCCTGTCGCTTTTCTCTATGTCCGTGCGCACCAGCGTCTGTATGCCGGCATCAGTGAGACCTGTCTCATGCAGGGCGTCATCGCTCATCGATGAAAGATACGATGCCGCGGGATAGTCGCAGTCAACGAGCCTCATGATGAAGTAGTTGATGGTCTCGAAGGCCGACAGCCTGAGCGGAGAAGTCTCATCGATTGCGTCGCGGCTGCTGCAGTCCGCTGATGTGATGCCTCTTGAATTGAGAGCGTCAGTCATGAAGCCGAGCCTCATCTTCGCGTAGGCGCGGAACTCCTTGTTCTCATCATCGTCATACTCCCGCTTCATGTCCTCGGAGGCAAGCGGCAGGGCGTCCTCGATCAGCCTCAGCATGACCGGAGCATCTATATCCCTTAAGCTACTTCCAATGACAGCGACGAAGCGGTTGAACAGGCCGTTCATCTCTTCTCTGTTATCGGCAAAGTCTTCCTCGCCCGGCGTGCAGATGAATTCCTGATACTCATCGACCCCGTATTCGGAGTAGTCGAGATGCATCACCTGATAGAGCCTGGACCTGCGGTTCTCTTTTCCGCGCCAGGTCACTTTAAGAGCCACGACTCCCATGAGCCTTGCGCAGACGGCGCGGCAGGACTCAAAGTCGTAGTCGCTGAAGTGATTGTATTTCTCTGACTTTTTCCCGTGTATGAGTTTCAGTTCCGCCATGGCTAAAGTATAGCAGATAAAGGGCAATATTTTCAGATAATTGTCACGCGCGGACTGTTGACTTTGTGTCCGGCAGAGCTATAATAAATACGACCTTATCAAGAGCGGGGGAGGGAATGGGCCCTTCGATCCCGCGGCAACCTCACAGGAAGTGAAGGTGCCAATTCCCACGGGGCGAAGGCCATGCCCCGGCAGATGAGAGTCCACAGGTTCTCTCTGCGTGCGGCAGAGAGCTTTTTTTATAATGCTTCCTTTGATTCTACGGCGTTGCCGTAAGGATGGAAGCATTGATCTCCGAAGGCAAGGCTTCTCCGATAGGTGCCATTTTACTTTTACGAAAGGAATATAAATGAAGAAGTTATTTACATCAGAATCAGTTACTGAAGGACATCCTGACAAGCTCTGCGACCAGGTGTCCGACGCTATCCTCGATGCCATACTTGCTCAGGATCCGAAGGCTCACGTAGCCTGCGAATGCGCTGCAAAGACAGGCATGATGATCATATTCGGCGAGGCATCCGGCAACTTCGATGTCGACTACGAGGCTATCGCGCGCAAAGTCATATGCGAGATCGGATACGACAGCGATGACGCGTGCTTCAACGGCAATACCTGCAACATAATCGTGCACATGGAGGAGCAGTCGGCAGACATCGCAATGGGAGTCAACGAATCGATCGAGGTAAAGTCCGGCAGCAGCAGTGATGAGTTCGCTCTCATAGGCGCGGGCGACCAGGGCATGATGTTCGGCTATGCCAATTCCGAAACAGAGGAACTCATGCCTCTGTCGGTCAAGTACGCTCAGGTGCTGGCCATGAGACTGGCCGAAGTCAGAAAGGACGGCACTCTGCCTTACCTCAGACCTGACGGCAAGACTCAGGTCACTGTCGAGTATGACGACGGCAAGATAACAAGGATCGACACCATAGTAGTGTCCACCCAGCACAGCCCTGACGTCACACTCGATCAGATCAGGTCAGACATAATGACTTATGTCATCGATCCTGTGATGCCGGCAGATCTCATAGATGACAATACCAGATACTTTATCAACCCTACAGGCAGATTCGTCATAGGCGGACCTATGGGCGATTCGGGCCTTACCGGACGTAAGATAATAGTAGACACTTACGGCGGACACTCGTCGCACGGCGGCGGAGCGTTCTCAGGCAAGGACCCTACAAAGGTCGACCGTTCCGGTGCTTACATGGCGCGCTACATAGCCAAGAACATCGTGGCAGCGGGCATCGCGACAGAGTGCGAGGTGCAGCTGGCATACGCGATCGGAGTCGCCGAGCCGGTATCGGTAAGCGTAGACACATTCGGCACAAGCAAGATGGATTCCGAGCAGATCGCGAAGCTCATATACGACCACTTCGACATGAGACCGGCCGCTATCATAAGAAAGCTCCAGCTGGACAAGCCTCAGTACAGGGCGCTCGCGGCCTACGGACACATGGGCAGGACAGCTCTTGGTGTAAAGTGGGAAGAAACGGACAAGGCGGACGAGCTTAGAAAAGCGGCAAGCAGTTATTAAAGGCGCCGGGATGCAGCGCCCCCTATGAGGATGATTTTTATGTCACATTTTGAGAAAGTTTCATTCGAACAATGGAAGGCTGACTGCGGCATCAAGGGCCTCAGCGACGATATGCTGAGAAAATGGTATGATGCCATAAAGCTTCCAAAGCAGGCGACAGCCGCTTCCGCGGGCTGCGACTTTTTCATGCCGTTCAACTTGAACTTTGAGGGCGGCAGCAGCTTTAAGATAGCGACAGGCGTACGCTGGGTCTGCGAAGAGGGTGACAGGGGAAAGGTCCTGCTCATAGTCCCTCGCAGCGGGCTCGGATTCAAATACGGCATCAGGCTTTCCAACACGGTAGGCGTGATAGATGCGGATTACTGCGACTCGGATAACGAGGGGCATATCATCATCAGCCTCATAAATCCGTCGGATGTTGCCGTTCCGCTTGAAGAGTGCAAGCCTTTCGCGCAGGGCATAGTCGTTAAGTACGAGGTGCCTGACGGAGCTGAGTCCGAAGAGGCCAGAAACGGCGGCTTCGGCAGCACGGACAGGTAGACGGAGAACAGATGGAAAAAGAGACGAGAGTAGCTGACGTAGTAATTATCGGCGGCGGAGCTTCGGGACTTGCGGCCGCGATAGAGCTGGGGATGAAGGCCCCGGCCCTTGACGTGCTCGTAATAGAAAAGATGCCCGAACCTGGGCGCAAGATAAGGGCTACCGGAAGCGGCCGCTGCAATATAACCAATACGGAGGCTGCCGGGTTCAACCGTATAATGGAGTTCTTCAGGGAGATAGGCCTGGTCACAAGGACTTACGAGAACGGCCTTGTCTATCCGTACTCGGAGTCGGCGGCAGACGTAGTGGCTCTGCTTTTGGAGCGCGCGGCGTCGCTGGGGATCCGCTTCGCCTGCGGAGAAGAACTCATGTCCATAAAGCACATGCCTGCATCGCTTGTTTCAGATCCTCTGCCGGGAAGCAGCAATGTCTTCCAGATGGAAACGGTCATAAAGGACCGCGACGGCATGCACAGCATAGTCACGCAGGCTTCGTTCGTTATAATGGCGATGGGCGGCAAGGCAGGACCGACTTACGGCACCATAGGCGACGGCTACAGGATAGCCAGGAACCTTGGTCACAGCGTGGTCACACCTGCGCCGGCTCTTACAGGCATAGAGTGCGAAGAGTGGGATGAGGGCCGCGAGCCTTGCGGCATCACTCTGGGCGGCACAAGAAGCGCGGGCGTGGTCTCGCTCTACAAGGATCCTAAGCATGTGTTCGGAGAGGATACTAAGATATTCGAAGAAGCCGGCGAGATACAGTTCACCAAGTACGGGCTTTCAGGCATCTGCGTCTTCAACATGTCAAGACACATGAGATACGACAGGCGCATGGGAGAGGGACTCGATCAGTTCCTGGTCAGGGCGGATCTTTTCCCGGATGGCGATATCGCTGAGTACATAAGAGACAGACAAAACGGCAAATTCTCCGGGACACCGGCGGGAGAGATCCTGCGTACGGTCCTGAAGGAGCCGCTTGCGGACTACGTGATCCAGGCATCGGATGACGGACCTGATGAAGAGGGGCGAGTCATCGCGGACAGACCGGTATCTTCTCTCACTGATGAAGAAATCAAAACGATAGCCCGCAACGTGCACGCTCTTGAGTTTAGCCCTAAGCAGATACGCGGATGGAACGACGCTCAGGTAACGATGGGCGGTGTTTCTCTAGATGAGATAGACGGGGCGACATCAGAATCGCTCATGGTGAAGGGATTGTATATAACGGGCGAGCTGGCCGACAGAGACTATCAGTGCGGAGGATTCAACCTCAGCAACGCGTGGCTCACGGGCCTCTCTGCCGCAGATGATATAGCCGCTGCCGTAAGCAGCAAAGGAGAATGATCATGATAAAAGTATATTGCTATTCAAAATGCTCCACCTGCAAGAAAGCGCTAAAATGGCTTGATGACAGGGGTGTAGCATATGAGAAGATAGATCTGAAGGAAAACAACCCGGATGAAGAAGAACT
>JBGUME010000124.1:0-2116 GCA_045116695.1 Anaerovoracaceae bacterium
ATCAGACATAAAAAGGCTCTTGTTATAGGTACCACGGGCTTCAATGCCGAGCAGCGCGCCCGCCTTGAAGCCGCGGCAAGCGAGATCCCTATCCTTATTGCCGCAAACACGGACCGCATGGTGAACGTGATGAGAAAGCTGCTGATGGAAGCTGCCAAAGAACTCTACGAAGATACCGATATCGAGATAGTGGACATGCACGACAACACGAAACTCGACGCTCCGAGCGGCACCGCCCGCGAGCTGATCGAGAGCATGGGCGAAGCGGTCGGCGTCGACTTGGTCGACGATGCCGTATACGGCAGGCCGCTCGGCAGACATCCCCGCGAGAAAGGCAAAGTCACTTTCCACGCCATCCGCGGAGGCGACACCCCGTCCAGCCATACCGTCTACTTCTTTGGAGACGGCGAGCGTCTGGAGATCACCCACCACTGCCTCAACTGGAAAGGCTGCGCAAAGGGCGCCGTCAACGCCTGCATCTGGCTGGCAGATAAACCTATCGGTCTCTACGGCATCCGCGAGTCAATGGGCTTATAAATGAAATACAGGCTGAGCGGGATCAAAACAGATATAGACGAGCCGATGGAAAATCTCCCCTGCATCACCGCGAAGAAAGCGGGAATCAAGGAATCAGACATCAGTTTCTTTGAGATAAGAAAGAGATCCATCGACAGCAGAAAAAAGCCGCATATACAATTCGTATATGCGGTAGATTTCGTTACGGATAAAAAACTTAGCAGCCGCAAGATAAAGAACCTGGCCGAGGTCGATGAAGAAGCGGAAGCCGCTGGGGTAAGGCCGCCGAAAAGCGGAACGGAGCCGCTCGAAAGCAGACCGGTGGTCATTGGCGCAGGTCCGTGCGGGCTTTTCGCGGCTCTCGAACTCGCAAAAGCAGGCTACAGGCCTCTTCTCATCGAGCGTGGTCCTGCCATGTCCGGCCGTGTCGAAGCGGTAGAGAGATTCAGGAACGACCGTGTGCTCGACCCCGAAGCCAATATGCTATTCGGCGAAGGCGGCGCGGGCACCTTCTCAGACGGCAAGCTCGCGACCGGCATAAAGGATGGGCTGATCAGAAAGGTCCTTGCCGAGTTCAGGGATGCCGGGGCCGGCGATGACATAATGTATCTGGCAAAGCCGCACATAGGCACCGACGTTCTCCGCTCTGTGATAGTCAATATAAGAAAAAAGATAGTCGAGCTGGGCGGCGAGGTAAGATTCGAAACCAGAGTTGATTGCATCATTAAAAGCGATGGCAGGCTTCAGGCACTGGATATTTATGGCCCTCATCCTGAAACAGGAAAGCTTTCTGAGTACCGCATATCCGCAGACGCCGTCATTCTTGCCGTCGGCCACAGCGCCAGAGACACATTCAAAATGCTTAACGAAGAAGCCGTCGTAATGGCGCAGAAGCCTTTCTCGATAGGAGTCCGCATGGAGCATCCTCAGCGCCTGATCGACGCGTCGCAGTATGGCGAAGAAAACCTTGACCGTGTCACGGACGCGGTCAGCGCGTCGGCGCAGACCGGAAAGCTCCCGCCCGCGGATTACAGCATCAACTACAAGGCTTCAAACGGCCGCGGTGTGTACTCGTTCTGCATGTGCCCGGGCGGAGAAGTCGTCGTCTGCTCCACAAAGGACGGCGAGCTTTGCGTCAACGGCATGAGCAACAGAAAACGCGACAGCGGTACGGCCAACAGCGGCATACTCTGCGATGTGAGGACTACCGACTTCGGTTCTGATGATGTATTGGCCGGAGTCAGGTTCCAGGAAAAATACGAGAGACTCGCGTTCCGAAACGGAGGCAGCAGCTTTGCTCCGCCAAGCTGCTCCATGAAGGAGTTCCTCGCAGCCTTGAGCCCCGCAGAGCGTGTCATTGCCTCACTCCCTGACTTCGCGGCTGAAGCCATACACGAGGCTGTCCCTGACTTTGCGCGAAAGATCAAAGGCTATGACGATCCGGACGCAATAGTCACTGCAGTTGAGACCAGAAGCTCATCGCCTGTGAGGATACTAAGAGATGCCGGCGGCGAAAGCAATATAAAGGGCCTGTACCCTGCCGGAGAAGGCGCAGGCTACGCGGGAGGCATTACTTCAGCAGCCTGCGACGGTATAAGAG
>JBGUME010000125.1:0-3323 GCA_045116695.1 Anaerovoracaceae bacterium
TGAGTATGCCCCTGATCTTCTTCCGGAGAACAAGCCCAGATACGTCATGGGCATAGGCACGCCTGATTACATCTTCGAGGCCGTAGAGCACGGCGTCGACATGTTCGACTGCGTTGAGCCTACCAGAATAGCGAGACACGGCATGGCCATGACAAGCTTCGGAAGAGTGAGCATCAAGAACGCAAGGTTTGCGAGAGACTTCAGACCGCTCGATCCCGAATGCGATTGCTATACATGCAGGCATTACAGCAGAGCATATCTGAGGCATCTCTTCAAGGAAGGCGAGACACTGTCTCACATGCTGCTTTCAGAGCATAATCTCAGGTTCCTGTCCAAGATGTGCGAAGACATAAGGAAATCGATAGAAGAAGACAGATTTATGGATCTCAAGGCAGAATTCTATTCGAAATATTACGGTGGAGAGAATTGAGTGCGATATCCATAAAGGTCAGAAAGGAACTCCTCAATAAAAAAGAGAGTCTTGCGGAAGCGCGAAAGCTCCTTTCTGAATGTCATATCAATAATATGGACGAGATCCAGCTGGCGCGTGAGATCCGCTTTCACGCTCTTGCGTATTATTTCTGCGAAAGGACAGGTTTTCTGAAGGGCATGAAAGCTCATGCAGATCCCATCGACCTAAACGACGGTGGAGACACCGGATTCAGAAAAGTGATATACGCTGCATCATGGATGATCCCGGCACGGAAGAAGTAAGAAAGACAGCGATGGACATAAACGAAACAAGGATACTCAATACGGATAAACTCTGTCCGGCGGCAGAGAACTGCGGCGGGTGTCTATATCAGGGCGTTCCTTACGCAGAACAGTACAGACAGAAAGACAAGGCTGTCAGGAGACTTCTCGCAAAACACGATATCGATGAAGAAGTCTATTTTGGCATGGAACCCGCCATATGCACGGGATCATACAGGAATAAGATGGAATACACTTTCGGCGACCTCGAGAAAGGCGGCGAGCTTGAGCTCGGCATGCACTTCAGAGGTCGTTTTATGTCGATTTTAACGACGGATGAATGCCAGCTGGTTCCTGGTTCATTCAACAAGATTCTTCGCTCTGTGCTTGAATTTTGCCGTCTCAGAGGGTACAGGCCTTACCATCGCAAGACTCACGAAGGCCTGCTCAGGAATCTGGTACTGAGATGCGGCGTAAGGACCGGGGAGATCCTTGTCAACATAGTCACATCGAGCAGCATGGAATTTGACGAAGAAGGTTTCAAAGAACTTCTTCTTGGAATCGATCTGGATATGGAGGTCGTCGGGATCCTTCACACGTTCAATGACAGCGTTGCGGATGCGGTCATAGACGAAAGCCATAAGATCCTCTACGGACGCGATTACTACAACGAGGAAATACTGGGTCTGAAGTTCAAAGTAAAGGCGTTCGCTTTCTTCCAGACAAACATAGATGCGGTCGAAAGGCTGTACTCTGACGTGCTTAAAGTTGTCCCTGATGTATCAGGCAAGACTGTTTACGATCTATACTGCGGTACAGGCACGATATCCCAGCTGATGGCTTCAGAAGCAAAGGCTGTATATGGTATAGACATTGTGGAGGATTCTATCATCGCGGCCAGGTCAAACACAGAACTAAACGGCATATCTAACTGCCATTATATCTGCGGTGACGTGAAAGAAAAGCTCGATGAGATACCGGAAAAACCTGATGCGATAGTTGTGGATCCGCCAAGAGCGGGGATACATGACAAGGCAGTTGCGATGCTCTGCAGGTACGGGATAGACGAGATAGTGTACGTCAGCTGCAATCCCAAGACCCTGTGCATCAATCTTGACAGCTTCCGGGCAAACGGATATGAGATAAAGTGTGTCAAAGCATATGACAATTTCCCAATGACAAAACATGTGGAGTGCGTTTGCCTTCTGTCCCGAAAGGAGTGAAACAATGGCGTCAAGTAAAGACTATCTGGAATACATACTTGATCAGCTGTCAGGAGTGGGTGATATATCCTATCGCGCCATGATGGGTGAATACATCATCTATTATCGCGGCAAGATAGTCGGCGGCATTTACGATGACCGCTTTCTGGTAAAGCCGGTGAAAGCTGCAGCGGCGATGATGCCGGAAGCGAAGACGGAACTCCCGTATGAAGGCGCAAAGGAAATGCTGCTGGTGGACGAAGTAGAGAACAGGGAGTTCCTTCGGGGGCTGTTCGAAGCAATGTATGATGAGCTGCCCGTGCAGAAGAAGAGGAGAAAGTGATGAAGCTGAAGAATGTACTGATCGTTGTAAAAAACATCGAAAGATCCAGAGCATTCTATCATGATTTGTTTGGTCTCGAGCTGATCCTTGACAATGATGGGAATATGATCCTGACAGAAGGACTGGTTTTACAGGAGGAGAAATACTGGAGAGAATTCCTTGCAAGAGATGTCGTTCCGGAGAACAATGCCTGCGAGCTCTATTTTGAGGAGCCGAATATTGAAGAATTCATAGAGAGACTCGAAAAGTATTATCCGGAAGTGAAATATGTCAACAGACTTATGACGCATAGCTGGGGACAGAAGGTGATACGCTTCTATGATCCGGATGGCAATCTGATCGAAGTAGGAACACCGATATAAAAAAGGGTGAACCGCGCCGCAGTCATGACGAGATGGCAGAATAGACAAGGGCAATGTTGGAATAGCGAACGGAAGTATCGGAGAATCATTGAATGGTTTATATCAACAATATTTATACAGGGCTGGTGGTATTTCCGTTTATAGCTGCATTGTTCACATTGCCGTATGCTGTTTATCAGTATAACAGGCATGGTTCGGTATCAAAGTACAGGACGCTGATCATATACAGTTTTATTCTTTACATGCTGATCGCGTTCTTTATGGTCATCCTGCCGCTTCCGGACAGGGCATCTACAGCAGGAAATACGTGGCAGGATCATCTTAATCTGATCCCTTTCATGCAGATATGGCTGTACTGGCATGATAAACCGTTCGGGATCGCGGCTTTTCAGGAATATCTTGTCAGCATGTCATTCTGGCAGCTTTTGTTCAATATCCTGCTGACTGTACCGTTTGGCGTATACATGCGTTATTACTTCAAGCTTAGCCTGAAGAGAACGATCCTTTACTCGTTCCTGCTCAGCCTGTTCTATGAAACAAGTCAGATAACGGCGCTTTTCGGAATCTATCCGGGGCCATACAGACTGGCTGATGTTGAGGACCTGATATGTAATACGTTGGGCGGAGCAGGAGGCTATTATATAGCTTCTGTATTTGCCGGAGTGCTTCCGAGCAGGGATGAGATCGATGAGAAGTGCAGAGCGGCAGGGACCAGGGTCACAG
>JBGUME010000126.1:0-2992 GCA_045116695.1 Anaerovoracaceae bacterium
CAGATCTACGTGAGCCAGGGCATCCTGTGTGTGATCGCCCGTCACATATGTTCTTGTTACATCTTTGAATTGAACTATTTTCATAAACAAAATCCTCGAAAAAATAAAGTTAGTTAAATCTAACTAACTTTACCACTTTTGCCCACAAATGAAAAGAGTGCAATAAAAAAGACTGTGTTTTTCAACAGTCATTTCCTTTACATTCTAAAGACTTCTTATATCTCTATTACACAGCCGGTATCACTTGAACTGGTTCAGTTCCTCATCGTATGTATATCCGATCGCTCCAAGCTTTTCGGTTATCCCGGTCATGTCCGCGTCGTTTGCGGCGCAGAATTCCTCAAACGAAGAATACCTGTCTCTCAGCATCATGTTGACATAACTCAAAAGCATATTGGGATCTTTTGGGATCGTGTAATTCATACTCATAGCTCGTGTACCTTTCCGTTTTCTTCTGCAGGGTCATGGCTGCACAGTACTTTCACGCAAGCCGTATCATCTGCCGTCTTTGCTATCCATTTAAGAGTCTTCAGCTGAAGGTTCTTATCCGCGCCAAGTCCCGGCGCTTTCATCTCCTCCCAGTTGTATGGAGAATATGCCGCGTCTGCCGCCAGCAAAACAAACCTGCCTCCGTTTCTGACAATTACTCCTGCCTGTCCGTCAGTATGGCCCGGCAGATTCACCATCATGACAGACCCATCGCCAGTGATATCTATTGCTCTGTTATTAGGACCAAGCTGATAACCTCTGTAAAACATGCGCTCATAAGCGACTGTTTCCCACAGTTCTCTCACCTGACGCATCCTGTATTTTGTACGAACTGACCAGTATGCTTCATCTTCCGGAACTATTATCCGCTGCGCGCAGCTTACCGATCTCAGTCCATCGACATGATCAGCATCAAAATGTGTTATAAGAACTGCTTTTATGTCTTCCGGGCTGATCCCCATCTTTTCCAGGTGATCGGTAACCGTCATTCCATCCGGAACGGAAGGATGGTACAGTGCCTCAAGATGTTTTGGAAGATCCGGTTTTCTGCTCCATCCCGTATCCACAAGATAATAGCCGGCAGGATGCTCAATGAGGTAAGCGCTGACCGGCAGCGTTACCCTGTCTCTGTCCGGGGTCATCATCGCTTTTGCGATATCTGTCGAGAATCGCCCTCCGTTATCCAGTAGTCCTCTTGCTATCCTTATGTATCCGCAGTGCAGAACATGGATTTTCATTAAAATACCTCTTGTTTTCTGTAAGCCGGAGCTATCCCGGTTTGTTGACATCTTTATAATATCATATCAGCATGTCTTCTCCTGTCTCTACAACAAAAAAACGACTGTGTACAACATGTTAACCGAGCGCTACATCGAGAGCCATCATAACTGTGAATCCTGTCGCGAAGAGCAGGATCCCGATATGGGAATGCTCTCATATATTGAAAAAACTTGAACAAATTTGTATAATCCTGTTGGTTAGAATTGTCTAACCTATTCAGTTATAACGGAGGTTTTCTTTATGTCAACAATAATACTGATCTGCGGAGCGGCTTTGATCATTTATGCAATATACGGAACTGTTCAGAGGCTGCGCGGCAAATCCAAGTCCAGTTGCTGTGGAGGTCCGGAAGCCGTGACCGTAAAGAAAGTGGCCGATACAGATAAGTCTCACTATCCGTTTAAGTACATCATTTCAGTAGACGGTATGATGTGCAGCAACTGCGCTGCCAATGTAGAGAATGCTATCAATGCAATGGGTGATACATGGGCTCGCGTTGAACTCGGCCGTCATCGCGCAGTTGTTTTATCCAAAAATGAAAAAACTGAGCGCGACTTTGCTGAAGCGCTCAGTAAAACTTCGTATTCTGTCACCGGATTTGAAACAGCCGGGGTATAGCTGTTTTATCTCTTATTGCGGCCCCAGAAGATATTGTAAAGGTCAGGTTTCCAAACCGGCTCAATATCTTTTACTGCTTCTGCTGCAGTTATCTCTTCGTCACCATTGTCGATGTCGATCAGGACATATCTGTCATTACCAATTCCAAGTTCTTTCATATAGCTGAGCTGACGCAGACCGTGCCTGGTCTCAACTCTTTCGATCATGGCTTTGCCGCCGCCGTCAGGGAGATTGTAGATCAGGTCCATGCAGGCATTATCTACAGCAAGTATGTCCAGAGATGCGAGGATGCCGACATCAGGTGTTACCACAGGTTCAGCCTCAGCGCCTTCACAGTCACATGATACGGACATGTTTCTCATAGTGTTGATAAAGCAGATGTGAGATCCGAAATGGTCGATCACCGATTTGGTACTCTCAGTCATTCTTTCCATCAGCTCTTCTTCGACTATGCCCCACGTGTCGTCCGAGCCTTCAGGTGTGTGGATCTCTTTTTTACCTATGCGCCCATCAGCGCAGCCGATACCGATGTTTTTATTGCTTCCTCCAAAGCCGCCCACAGCATGTCCTTTAAAGTGCGTGAGCACTAAAAGAGAATCGTAGTTAAGGAGATTCTTTCCTACGTGCATCTCTTCAAACCACTTGCCGCCTTTTACAGGCAGCGTGGCAACTCCATCCTCATCTGTGATGTCAACAGGGCAGAATGTCCATCCATTCGTTTTCAATGTTTCCCTGTGTTGCTCTGTCGTGTAACGGGCTCCTTCATAGTAGGTATTGGTCTCTACTATGGCAGCATCGGGCAGCCTGGATGCAAGTAATTCCTTGACCCAAGGTCTCGGTATGATATTTGGCCCCTTAGGCTCTCCGGTGTGCAGCTTTACAGCTACGCGGCCCTCAAGCACTTCGCTGACTTTGTCATAAATCTTTTTGAGTCCTTCTTCGGACAAGTCGCGGGTGAAGAAAACTATCGATTTTTCTCCGTGTCTTTCATCATACGGCACATATTTATTGCCGTCTTTACCGGGTACAGCTCTTTTCAGCATTTGATTATCTCCTTCCTTTCACTTCCTCTTCTCAAATCTGAACATCCCTTCCATGTTATCCT
>JBGUME010000127.1:0-10151 GCA_045116695.1 Anaerovoracaceae bacterium
TGGATCGCCACGAATGCGGCAGAATTCGAAAGGATCGTCGACTTGAATACTTCTCTCGGACTCACTACTGATGCATCGAGCGTGCCCACGCTGCATATATTCAGGTTGATCGGCTGTCCGTTGGTCTTAAGATTGAGCACCGCGAAGACCTCTCTGTCATAAGTTGCCAGCTCCTTCGCGATCACCTTCTTCACGTCCTCGGGACTTGTAATCTTTTCCGTGCTGTATAAAGATGGTTCCTTTACCATACGGATATTCACCACCTGGATCTCATTCGGATTCCCCATTTTCCTGCCCAAGGCTGATCACCTCCTTAAGATCCAGTGAGAGTATCACTCCATCTTCAAGTTCATTCACCATCTGTCTCAGATCATCACGGGTGCAGTTATCAGTCGTATTCAGATTCGTTTCTGACATCAGGCTTTACCTCCTTCTTCGCCGGCACCGGATCCTTGCCGTTGTACAGATACGCATATAGTCTGTGTTGTCTGATCGCTTTTTTTAGATCAAGGATCCCTCCTATTTCATCATCCAGCCCATTCTCATGGACGATCTCCATCTCAAGAGACATGACTTTCTTTTCTGTATCAAAGCCCTTCGCTGCCAGCTTGTCCATTGTCTTCAGTTTCATTCTGTCCATATACTTCCTCCTTATCCTTTCTCAGCCCGAGCTCCTTCATTATTTTCGGAAGGCAGTAACCGCAGAACGGTGCGCTTTTACTGCGGTACCTGCAGTTTTCCGGGCATAGTACTTTCGGGTATTCCCACAGATATCCCATGCTATGGCCTCATCAGATCACAGCCATAACTTGTAAAGGCATAGCTGTATGTGTGATCGAATTTGCTTTTGTTGTATACTCCGGCCTTGACGATACCTTCTTTTCTCAGCTTTCTCATCGCTGTGCGCACCATATGCACCGTCAGGAACGGCAGATAAGCAGTGATCCTTTTGTATGACGCTCTCACCCACGGATACCCGTCTATATAGAATGCCGCGTCAGCATTGGCCTGTGCCTCCCAGAGCTGTGTCGCGACTATGGCTGCGTTCGTCCCGCACAGCCTTGCTATTTCAGTATTGAATGATTTCTCTTTATGATTCATCGGTATTTCCTCCATTATTTTTCAAAACAAGCGAGGCGGTCGCTGTTAAGCTTCCGCCTCATGCATCAGTATGGTCCGTCCTGATATCAGACGAACATTTCGGCATCCTTTTTAGCCTGTCTGCGCTTCTTCACATACTCCTTGATCACAAGCGCGAGCATGCTGCCGAGCGCCCCGGCAAAGAGCACTCCGTATACCCAGATCAGAGTGTTGTCACCTGTCTTCGGTGCTGGGCTAACTTCCGGACCGTCCTTGACGAGAACAGTTTGTCCCTCATCATTGATATCCTTGTGCTCTGCTACCTGAGTCAGAGTTGTCTCGGAAAGATCCTTACCTTCCTCGTAATCATTGATCCTGTAAGCAGTCTCGAATGCTACGAGCTCCTTGCCCTTGAGGTTCCTGGTATCGATCACGAACGTGACTTTTACCTTGCCGTTAGGCTTCTTAGGCTGGAATGGTTCGCTCCAGACAGTTACTTCATGGCCGTGTTCAACCAGCGGATCGCCGGTATCCTTGACCATGAGCGTTCCCTCGATCATATACCACTTGGAAGGATCGAGAGCCTTGTACTCGACTACGTCAGTGAGAGTTGTCTCCTTGCACGGATCAACTTCCTTGGCCTTCTTGTCACCGGTAAGAGTAGTGCCGATCTCAGGTGTCTGGACCGGAGTCTGGGCTACGTCATCCTTAGGCTCAAGAGTTCCCGGCTCATCAGGATTGTCCGGATTCGGATATGTCACATTGTCGCACTCAGCGGTATTCCAGTATCCGTCCTTATCGTCGGTTTTGTTCTTCTGATACTCTCTGTTGATGTCATTGCCCTTCTCATCAAGCGAGTCGGAATCCTTTGCCTTGGCTGCAAGGTATTCCCTGGCATTGTCATTGACTACCGCAGTGTAGGTAACGACTGCCTTCTCACCAGGTTCAAGGGTGATATTAGCGATGAACTCATCCTTACCCTTATTGTTCCAGGTTCCCTCACCATCGAACTTGACATCCTTCAACCTAGGAACAGTGAAGAACTCTGCATTCTGTGTGTACTGATCCGTTACATCCATCGTAAGAACTATGTTGCCGGTATTCTCAACATGAACCTCATACTCGACTTCGTCCTGCGCGAAGAATCCGTATTTATCTCCTTTGGACGGAGCCTTGGTGGTACGGATCTTATACATCTCGTATGCCGGCTTCATTTGTTCCCATGTGACCGTCTGGCCTTCGTCCTCGATGTCCTCATGCTTTGCAGCGATTGCTCCTGTTGAATCGAAGACCTTCTCGAACACGACCGTATCCTTGCCATAAAGCATGCTGCCATCGAAGGTGAATGTGACCTTGACCTTGCCGTTTGATGTCCTTGCAATGAATTCCTGTTCAGCAGTAATTTCCTTGCCGGAAGCATCCTTGCAGACCTCACCTGTGGCCTTGTCCATCAGGCGGCCCTTTGCAGTGTAGGTCTCGCCCTTCTTTAGGTTCCTGTATTCGATCTCATCGATGAGTGTAATCTCCTTTGCAGGTCTGATCTCGGTGTTCTTTCCATCTACCGATGCAGTAGTCCCGATCTCAGGGACATCATCAGTGATGGTCTCCAGATCCACAAATCCGTTCTGGGACTTCTGATCTACCGTGAAGTAGAACTTCTGAAGGATATATCCCTCGTTGTGTTCACAAGGCATCTCTTCAAGGATATATGAATCGTATGGGAGCGCTCCGAAAGCGCTGCTCATGGCAGCCTTGTCATCGAACTCGCCTATACCGAACCACACGCCGTGAAGGATGTCATCCTTTCTGGCAATAAGATCAGCTGTCTTGATCTCATCAGCCTCGAGCAGGTCGTCGAACGGATTCTGCTTCCTTGCAGTATCTGCTGCCTCATCTTCATCGATGTCACCTGCAGATCTTCTGTCCTTGGTGGAGAAGAAACCGTTCGCATCAGTCACGACTACGTGAGTCTCGCCATTAGTCACGCTGATGATCTTGAACGGCACATAGCTGAATCTCTCGGAGGTCGAATCGGCGATCTTCGTTCCCTGGACATCGGAGCGGTACACATAGTTATCGAATGTGAGAGCAGCTTCGTTCTGGTTATCGTCGAAGGATACCATTACGCCGTCTTCTCTGATCTCAAACATGTGCTCCGTCTTATCCGTGCGCTGGTAGGATTCATTCGTCTTCGACTCGCGGATGGTGTAAGTTCCGTATGGCAGATCGTCCGCGAGAGTCTCGGCAGTGTACGCTTTCTTCTCTTCGTTCCAGTGGACTGTGATCTTGCCTACGTCCTTGCCTGTCGGTACTCTCTTGATCGCT
The DNA here is from genome assembly GCA_045116695.1 of Anaerovoracaceae bacterium. Taxonomy (GTDB): domain Bacteria; phylum Bacillota; class Clostridia; order Peptostreptococcales; family Anaerovoracaceae; genus Crickella. Next base: position 3,406 of record JBGUME010000127.1, read on the forward strand.
CCGCTGTCAAAGAGTTCCTGCTTGGATTCGAGCTTCTTCCAGTCGACAGTATCTGTCTTGTTGTCGAGGTCGCTTCTGACGACTACATCCCTGCCGGATACGTTCTTGATGGTCATGACGATGCCGTCAAGGTGAGCCCCGCCGAGAGCTTCAGACTTAACGAGCTCCTTATCTCTCTTGATGATCTGCACTCCACCGCGGATGACTTCTTCTCTTACCTTGTCCTCCGTCAGGTCAATGATGACACCGTCTTCTCTGATCCTGAAAGCTCTGGACCATTCAGTATTCAGGAGATATCCCTTGGAAGGCTTCGTTTCCTTTACGAGATATGATCCATATGGCAGGTCATGGTCACCGGAAGTTGCGATACCATCCGCATTCGTTGTTATAACGAGAGCAGCTTCACCTACTCCGATCTCTTTTCCATTTACCATGACAGTCTCAGCAGACTGGTTGTATATGGTGAATTCTGCTCCCTTAAGAGTCGCATCGCCCTGGGCGTAAGCCTCGTCAAGGTCATTGTCGATCTTCGCAAGCTTGACCCCGCCTCTCTTGATAGTGTCATCGCCCTTGATCTTCTCATTGTAGGTCTTGACGTGGAGATTATCAGTTCCGTCCTCAGTGATCTCAACTACAAGGATCTCATCATTGACAAGATATCCTTCAGGTGCTTTGACCTCCTGGATCAGATATGTTCCAAGCGGATAGCAGGTCTTGCCGTCCTTGTCCTTATACAAAGCGTCATTGGTAAAGCCGTCCGCGAAGGTCGGATTCTGTCCGTTGATCTTCCCGTTTGCATCGGCAACGAAATGCCATGTCCTGAGCGGGGAATTGGATGAAGCCTTCTTAACGGTCTTCAGGGCGACCTCATTGGATGCAAGGTAGTCGTAATACTCGAACTTATATACCGCACCCTGAAGAGTGGCATCGCCTTCACCATGATCGTGCGGATAGCCCACAGGATTCTTCGTGAGGAGCAGTTCGACCAGATCAGTGATCGGCTCATCTTTCGCAGTAAAGGTCGTAGTCTCCTCGGACTCGATCTTTACCGTGTAGGTCTCGGTATCCTTTGCGTATCCCGGAGGAGCGTAGGTCTCCTTGACGGTGTATGTGCCTTCCATCAGTTCGATCGTATTGCTTTCGCCGTTCGCGTTGGTGTACATGCGGCCGGCAACGCTGACGTTCTTGTCATAGACCGTATACTCTGCACCCTCAAGTGAGTAGCAGTTGTTGCCTTCCGTGATGGAAGTGCGGTTTGACACTTTCTTCATGTTGAGGTATCCCGGAGCTTCCAGATATCCGACAATCATGTCCTGCACTCCATCCATATAGCAGATGAAGATCTTGAAGCTTTCAGGGACTGCCTCGTCGAAGTCTGCATTGGTGTCATAAAGAGCATTGGCAAGTGCCTTCGCTCTCGTCCACACTTCGCCGCAGTCAGAAGCATGCGTTCCTCCCCATGTTGCCATGTCGTTAGGTCTTCCTGCATACACATAGGCAAGAGCCAGATGAGCTACGCCGTAGTCCTTTGCCTCATCTCCGTAGTAGAACTGTTTGATCCCTTCGATGTTCTTTTTGAAGCCCGGATACGATGGTGAGTAGTACACGATGTTCCTGAGTGCATTCCACTTGCCTGTGTCGGTAGCATCAGTAACGACCTTGTCTACCTGCACAGTTCTGGTCTGATCTCCTGACCATACCGGGGATGATTTGTTAGGCTGCACGCAGATCGAAAAGCGGCTTCCGAGATCATCTCCGAGGTCGCACTTGGCTGCGTTGCTGTAGCCTCCTTCGCCTGGACCGTAGTGCAGTTCCTTATACCAGTGGACTGTGTATTTGCTGCCCACCTTTCCGTTGAATGCAGATGCGGTCTGTGTCATCACGGCACCTAGGACCATGATGAGTGCAAGCGTCATGGCGAACACTCTAGTGAACGCCTTGAAATACTTGTTGTCTGTCATTGTCTTGTTTCTCCTTTCGCTGAATTAGATCATCATGAATGCGAGGATGATCACTGGCATACTGATCAGGATCATTACTCCCGTCAGGATCCAGGACAGTCTGTTTGCGGCTTTCTCGCTGAGATACAGCTGCATGCCTGCCTCATCCGTGCAGATGATCACGTCGTCGTTTGGTTTGTTGTCTTTGTCTTTCGTCATAAAGGTTCCTTTCCCGCAAATTCGGGCAAAAGAAAAACGCCCAGGCTGTTAATGCTCTGAGCGTTCATGTTTTGTCTCGATATTGCGATTGTTGTATTTCTCTTCTTCGGGTTGTAACTGGTAGTTATAGAGGAGGGGTTATAGGGGAGGAGATGTGCGGATGAGTGCTCACTGCATTCTACCTCGCGTCATCCCTCGTTCTCTGGCGCTCACGGAACCTCGCGTAATGCTCCATGGCAGCCGCAACATAGTCCTCCCTTTTAGACATCGGAAGGTCAGGCGGGAAAAGCCTGTTGAAGCGCTCGCCTCTTAAGATGATCCTCTCCTTCTGGTTCGGCTTTTGCTCCATCATGATCGCCTCGACTGCTTCCGGTGTCAGCTTGTGTTCGGCCGACAGTCTCCTCAGCCGGATGGCCTGTGCGTATGACGGTGTGCAGCCTTCAAGTTCCATGCTCTCCCAGATCATTCCCTGCTGGAGTTTTGGGATATATGAGAGCTCGACTGCCGGTCTCATTGCGATCTGTCCCTCATCGACCATATCCAGTATCTCAGGCAAAAGCTCTGTAAGCCGAATATACCTATAAATCTGAGCTTGGCTATCACCTACTTCGTTTGCCAGATCCATTCCTGATCTCAACTTTTTATCCAGTGGAGAAAAAGTTAAATCTGTTCGTTTTCCTTGACGATTCATTGCCTCCAGTCTCATCCTGTATGCGAATGCTTTCTCGGATGGAAGGATCGTTGTCCTCTGGAAATTGCTTTCGACCATGAATATCGTGGCTTCATCACGGGTCATATCCACGACTTCGCATCTGAGCGTCGGTATGCCTGCAAGCTGACAGGCTCTAAGCCGCCTATGTCCTGAAAGCAGCTCGTACCTGCCGTCCTCTTTCTTCCGGACCGTCGCCGGAGTGAGCACTCCGTTCGTTCTGACCGATTCAACGAGGTTCATCATATCCTCATCGTCTCTTACTTTGAATGGATGATCAGGAAACGGGTCGATCTCGTCGAGAGGGATCTCATATATCCTCTTTAGCTTTGCATCATCCCGCTCTTCCTGAGAGGAGAACAGATCATCGAGCGATGGAAGCTTCATCTCTATGTCTCTCGCGTTCGGCATGCTTCATCACCTCCCTCGTCAGCTGTTCATATGCTTTTGCTGGCTTTGAGTCTTTGTCATAGGCAAAGATACTCATGCCTGATTTGGATGCTTCTGCGGCTTTGACCGCGACCGGTATTTGGGTATCGAAGATCCTTATCTGCATCCCATACTGGGTTCTGATCTTGTCAATGACCTCCTTGGCCAGATTGGTCCTACTGTCAACAAGTGTCATGACTATACCACCGATCTGCAACTTGTCATTTGTATGATTTCTAACCATGTCTATGCTGCGCATCAGCTGGGTCATGCCTTTTGCCGGCAGGTACTGAGCCTGTACCGGGATTATCACGCTGTCCGCTGCTGTAAGAGCATTGATCGTGATCATACCAAGAGACGGCATGCAGTCGATCAGGATATAGTCGTAATCCTTCTTCACATCCTTCAGAAGGTTTGACAGCACCTTCTCCCTGCTCATCGCATTCACAAGCTGTGTCTCCATTGACGACAGATCGAGATTAGACGGAATCAGGTCTACGCCTTCCGGATGATGCAGGATCGTGTCCTTCACTATCGGCTTGTAATTCTGTGTCACCAGATACATCAGTCTTCCAAGTGAATTCTCCAGTCCGTCAGCATCCCATCCAAGAGCCGAGGTCAAATCATTTTGCGGATCTCCGTCGACAAGCAATACTTTCTTTCCCTCCCTGACTAATCCAATTCCTAAATTTAGAGTAGTCGTTGTTTTGCCGACACCTCCCTTCTGATTGCATATAGCTATTGTTTTCGCCATTCAAACACCTCCTTAACTGAATCTCTCAGCAAGTTCCACATTGTGCTCATCGACCCAGCATTCTACTGCGAACCAGTCGATATCCTCCTCTTGCATGAATGAATCTATGAAATACTCATGGATATCTGAATCGATACCGGCACAGATATCAAGTATCTCAAGATCCTCGGCCTCCGCCGTCATCCCGTGTGAGAAGAAGCTCATCTGCAGCATCCTGACCGCTTCCACCGGATCAGCTTCCTGAATACCTCCGACCATCTGCATGATGTCTGAGAATCTTCTGCCGTTGACCATATCAGCGAAGCGCTCTGCTGTCTTATGTGCCATGAATGACGCAACCTCAATAGCAACTTCGTCCATCTTGCCTCCTTCCATATTGCGGATGATTGATTCGCCTACTTCGGCATCCCCATCATCAATGCAGATTGCCTTTAGCATGATTGCCAGATCCCTTTGGTTGTCCTTGCTGAGTTTTCTGTTTCTGAATCTTCTTATCATAATAGTGTCCTTTCTCCGTTTATCCGGCTGCAATTAAACAGGCTCTACACCGTAGCGTGCAGAGCCATGTAAATACAGCCGGAGCTGAAAGGACTAACCTTAGTCAACGAATCTGATCAGAAGGTCATCTACAGCATCAGTGTATCTGCCTTCTGCTATAAGCTGATTTTTGAGTTCTATAAGTGCCATTACTATGATCCTCATCTCATCATAAGTGAACTTCATTTTTGGTTTAAACATGATGCCTTACCTCCTTCTGAATATATTTAATGATCTGTCTACAGATTTTGCAAACGTGCAATTCTGTCATGATCTAATGAATCCCAGTATAGTTCCTGGTTCCTTAGAATTCTTTCCTTCTTGGCGAAGAATTCTATGAGAGCATGAACCTCAATAACTTCCTTTCTGCCGAAATTACATGTTGGGACCCGCTTGTCGAAGAACAGGAGCCTTACCTCCTCCTCGGTCCAGCCGCTTCTTTCCTGTAATTGTTCCTTGTTGAAAAACACGACCTCGGGAGAGCAATACATGCTTCCTGCATCAAGCCAGTCTAACTTAAGCTTATCAACGATCTTACGCGGTCTGGCATATGATGAGTCTGTATAATACCTGTATACGTCTACATACCAGTAATCAGCCATTCTGATCACCTCCAGTAAGTATCCCGTGCCTTTTCACGCCTTATGGAGAAATATTGCATCAGTGCATGGTTTTCAACCAACTTCCGTTTCCCATAATCTATCGCCGGGAATTTAGGATCATTGAATAGTTTCTGGACTGTTGTCTCGCTCCATCCACTCATTAATCTGATATCTTCGATGGAATACAGTATGACTTCGGATGATACATATATTTTCCCCAGGCTCGACATTTCATCCCAGCTACGCTCAAGCTCGCGCTGCCTCCTAAGTGAATTGAACTTTTGAGTATTACCAGCCATTGCAGCCTCCTGTGTGTTCAGATAGTTTTCTTGAGTCTATTAAACTAATAGGATGAGCTCAACTATGCCAATGCCTCTAGCAAATGTGCAATCCGGGCAAAGAAAAAAGGCATAATCTGCTGTATTTCGCAAATTATGCCTGGCTTTTCACTTAAGTGGGGTAGTCATAAGTCTTCATAAGTTGTTATCTCAACTTGATGAAGATCCCTAACCCTTTCATAAGTCTCTATATCTTGTTATCGCAATGGGGTATAAATGGGGTAGTAACCGCCGAAATGGGGTAGTAAATCGGCTCCCGATCATGTCTTCTCAGATCGTTTTCTGATGCTTCGGATGGTCTCTTATTAGTCCCTCTCCCATCGCTATTTTAGTACAGCTTCGCGCCTGCCGGGATCCTATCGTTTACGAGCAGGAGGTTGAGCATTTCCTCTCCGTCATACTCGTTTACTGCGCTGATCAGCATGCCGTTTGAGTACTCTCCCATCATCTTTCTCGGCGGGAGGTTTGTGATCGCGATCGCAGTCTTTCCAACGAGTTCAGCCGGATCGTAGTACATCTTGATTCCGCTCAGGATGACTCTGTCTTCACCCGATCCGTCGTTAAGAACGAACTTCAGAAGCTTGTCTGACTTCTTCACTTCCTCGCAGGATTTGATCTTTACGACCCTGAAATCCGACTTGCTGAAGGTGTCGAAATCGACCTCTTCTTCGAACAGCGGCTCTACTTTTACCTTGCTGAAATCGATCTCTACGCGCTCCTTTTTGGCGCCTGCGCCCTTTCCTTCCGGCTTCATTGTCGGGAAGAGCTGGACGTCACGTATCGTTGCGCTGTCTGTCAGCAGCATTACAAGTCTGTCGACTCCGATGCCGATGCCTCCTGTCGGCGGCATGCCGACTTCAAGAGCGTTGACGAAGTCGGTATCCATAGGATGGGCTTCGTCGTCTATTCCCAGATCGAGCTGCCTCTGCTGCTCGGCGAATCTCTCGTACTGATCGATAGGGTCGTTGAGTTCGCTGAACGCGTTGGACATCTCCCATCCATTGATGTATGCCTCAAACCTGCGCGTGATGCGCGGGTCTTTAGGGTCTTTCTTTGCGAGCGGCGATACTTCGATCGGATGTCCGCACACGAAGCAAGGTCCGTCCAGGAATCCCGGGATATCCTCGCAGTAGTCTTCGAACATTTCCGCGATAAGCTTGCCGCGTGTCCACTCGGATTCATCCTCTAAGGTCATGCCGTATTTCCTGGCGGCTTCGA
>JBGUME010000128.1:0-3860 GCA_045116695.1 Anaerovoracaceae bacterium
TTATGCATACATTCATCACACGTTCACAATTAATTGATACAGTGTGCTATAATCCGACTGTAAGAATCACTTGATAAAGGAGGAAAAAACAAAATGGTAATCAAACTGACTGCAGATACTTATGAAAATGAGGTAATGAAAGCTGAGGGCACAGTACTGGTCGATTTCTACGCTGACTGGTGCGGACCATGCAAGATGCAGGGCCCTATCGTTGATCAGCTCTCTGAGGAGAGATCGGACGTAAAGTTCTGCAAACTCAACATCGATGAGGCAATGCCGATAGCCATGCAGCTGGGCATCATGAGCATTCCGACCATCATGGTAGTAAAGAACGGGGAGATCACGTTCAAGGAAGCCGGCCTGATGCAGAAGGCGCAGCTCGAAGCGCTGCTTTAGATTGCTCACGGGACTTAAAGGAGGATAAAAATGCCGCATATCGATATCAGCATGTTCTCGGGAAGGACCGAGGAGAAAAAGAAAGAAGTAGCTGAAGCCGTTGTGGAAGCCATGATGGAGTCGCTTGGCTGTGAGAGAAGTCATCTTTCCGTGGCTATCCATGATATAGATCCGGCAAAGTGGAACGAGGAAGTAAAAGCAAAAGTAGACGCTTCCAAGGTCTATGCGGGAGAAGTCTTCGAAAACAAGTAGAGTATCAGAAAGACATAAAAATTGTGAAATTACACAAAGAAACGCGAAATAATTTTGTGAAAAAATATAAAAAATATGTTGACTTCTTATTTGCCCGGGAGTAGAATACGACTAGCAAAAGGGTTAACATATAAAGCACTTAACGTTGGGCCGGCATATGCCGGCTTTTTCGTTGTATGCAATAATATGGGCGATTATACACTTGATTGTGATATACTCAAAAAGATGGGATTCATTGAGATAAAAGATCTGAAAATTGAATTTACCAAGATCGACGATAGCGGCAAGGAAGTACCCGGCAAGGTCGCTCTGGACGGGGTAAGTCTGGATATAGAAAAGGGCAGCTTCGTTGCTATCGTAGGCATGAACGGCTCGGGGAAATCCACTCTCGCCAAGTGCCTTAACGGCCTGCTGGCACCTACGGCGGGTACAGTTGTCGTGGACGGATTCGATACGGCAAATGATGAAACCATATGGGACGTCAGGAGCAGGGTCGGCATGGTCTTCCAGAATCCGGACAATCAGCTGGTATCTACCATAGTCGAAGACGACGTGGCCTTTGGTCCCGAGAACCTCGGTATCGATCCCGCAGAAATAAGGGAACGGGTAGATAACGCGCTTATCAGAGTCGGCATGTTTGAGTTGAAGGACAGGGGAGCTCACATGCTTTCAGGCGGCCAGAAGCAGCGCATAGCGATCGCCGGCGCAATTGCCATGAAGCCGGACTGCATAGTTTTTGACGAACCGACCGCGATGCTCGATCCAAAGGGCCGCGCGGGGGTAATGAGCATTATTAAGGACCTGCATGCTGAAGGCATTACATGCATACTCATTACACACTTCATGAACGAGGCCGAGCAGGCCGAGCGTATCATTGTGCTGAAAGAAGGCAAGGTGCTTTGCGACAGAACTCCGGCTGCGCTGTTTTCCGACAGGAAGATGATAGAGCGCGCCGGTCTTGAGATGCCTCCGGCCATAGAGCTTCGCGACAAGGCGGGTCTTCCGGAGAGTCTCACTGCCGCTGAGGAAATAGCGGATTACATAAAAGAATGTCGATAGAAGTCAGAAACCTCAATTATGTATATAATGCCGGCATGCCGGGTGAGACCGTTGCGCTCAGCGATGTCTCTTTTGATGTTGCTGACGGAGAGGTGCTGGGCATCATCGGACACACCGGATCCGGAAAGTCGACGCTGCTGCAGCATCTGAACGGACTCATTAAGCCTGCTTCGGGCGAGATATATGTGGACGGCCAGTGCATCACGGACGGCAAAGCAAAGATGACTGATGTAAGACGCAAGGTCGGCCTGGTCTTTCAGTATCCTGAGTACCAGCTGTTTGAGGAGACGGTCGCAAAGGATGTGGCCTTTGGCCCTAAGAACCTCGGCATGGAAGAAGCTGAGATAGAAGAGAGGGTGAAGACCGCTATCGGGCTGGTGGGACTCGATTACGAAGAGATAAAGGACATGTCCCCGTTCGAGCTTTCGGGGGGCATGAAGCGCCGTGTCGCCATAGCGGGCGTCATAGCCATGGACCCTAAGATCCTGATCCTTGACGAGCCGACAGCCGGGCTGGATCCGTCGGCACACAGGGATATTCTTGCCATGGTGAGGCGCATTCACGATGAGATGGGTATCATCCTCATCTTTGTGTCGCACAATATGGCTGACATAGCCGCTCTATCGGATAAGGTCATCGTGATGAGCGAGGGCGGGATAGCGCTGAGCGGCACTCCGGCTGAAGTGTTCTCACAGAGAAAGCGGCTCGAAGACATGCGCCTTGGGCTGCCGCCGGCAAGAGAGATAGTTGAGCTCATAAAGAGCAAAACTCCGGTATTCAAAAGCGACGCGCTCACCATTGATGAGGCTGCGAAAGACATAAGGACTTATTTGGAGGAAACACGCGGATGATCAGGGATATCACACTTGGTCAGTATTATCCGGGCGATTCCTGGATCCACAGGCTCGATGCCAGGACCAAGATTATCGCGACACTGCTCTATATCATAGAGCTGTTTGTCGTGAATAATTTCTGGGGATTCCTGATTGCAGCCGCGGCACTTCTCATGGTGATAGCAGCGTCGAAGGTCCCGCTGAAATTCATACTGAGAGGCCTGACCGCTGTATTCCTGATAATCCTGTTTACGTTCGTGCTCAATGTGTTCATGGTGGACGGAAGGATACTGTGGCAGTGGAGATTTCTCAAGATCACATACGAAGGTCTGATGAGAGCTTTCTTCATGGCCGTAAGACTCGTGCTTCTGATTATCGGTTCCTCGATCATGACGCTCACGACAAAGCCGATAGAGCTTACCGACGGACTCGAGAAACTGCTTAAGCCATTCTCAAAAATCGGACTTCCGAGCCATGAGATAGCGCTGATGATGACGATAGCGCTGAGATTTATCCCTACTCTGATGGAAGAGACCGATAAGATCATAAAGGCACAGCAGGCAAGAGGCGCTGACTTCGAATCCGGCAACATACTGCAGAGGGCCAAGAGCCTCATCCCTATCCTTGTACCGCTGTTTGTAAGTTCATTCAGGATAGCGCAGGACCTGGCGCTTGCGATGGAAGCCAGATGCTACCGCGGAGGCGGCGGGCGTACACGCATGAACGAGATCCATTTCGAGCGCGCAGACGCGCTGGCTGCCGTAATGATGGTGCTGTTCCTCGGAGTTATCATTGCGTCGAGATATATAAGTTTCTGAGCGGACTCGGAATGCGACAGAGAAAACTGAGAAATCTGGAATACAGATATGAAGCCTACGCGGATCTTATCATCGATGATCCGGCGGCAATGCGCGGCAAGTGGAGTGAGCGCTCCGGCGGCGCGCCGCTTTTCATTGAGATAGGCTGCGGCAAGGGCAAATTCATCTCTGAACTGGCGGCGCGCGAACCGCAGCACTTTTTTATTGCGGTCGAAGGCAACAAGAGCGTAATGCTGCGGGCAATGGAAAAGATACGCAGGCTCGGTCTTAAGAACGTTGCCTTTGTGCCGGAGCTTGCCGGCAATCTTTCGGAATGGTTCGGAGATGGAGAAGCGGATGGCATCTATCTGAATTTCAGCGATCCGCTGCCAAAAAATTATTGGTATAAGAGACGCCTTACTTACAGGGACAGGCTGAAGTCATATTTCAGGGTCCTGAAGCCGGAAGGGACGGTCACGTTCAAGACGGACAATACCGATCTGTTCAACTGGTCGGTCCTTGA
>JBGUME010000129.1:0-11776 GCA_045116695.1 Anaerovoracaceae bacterium
ATGGCCTTCTGCTCATCGGTAAGTTTTACTTTGTAGTCCAATGATCCCATCTCCTTTCCGTGATTATATAAACAGCATTGTCAACTATTATTCTAACACACTGAAGCGTGTGCTTCTCACTGTTTAATTATCCGCCAGACGCGAGTTGTTCTTCATGCTTACGGTCGATGTCTGCAGGATCTTTCCAAGCGCTTTGGTCGTCTCCTCTTTCGCTATATCACAGATCTTCTTATTGGCTTCTGCAGCAAGCGAGAAGTCGCCCGTCTCAGCCATCTTTTTATCATATTCGATGATGACCTGACGGCAGCGGATGTTGACCTTGTTCTGATAGCGCTCTATGTCCTGTATGCAGTGGTCGTAATCCTTGTCCACCATCGCGCCTATGAGCCTTGATGCCCAGAAGAGATTCTCCGAGCTGACGTCCAGAGTGATCTTGCTGAGGAAATCCGGCATCGACGGAACATTCGTATAAACAGGCACCCAGCAAGAGAACGTGGTGCAGCCGTAGCATATCCACTCTATGCCTCTGATCTCTGCAGGCATGCCGCTTCTTATCTGGCAAAGGTTCGTAACGCCTGTACGGTTGATGCCAATCGAACGGTATTTGCCGCTGAGTCCGTGCTGATGCATTCCGTAAGGATCGTACGGCGTTCCCTGGAAGTGCGCTGACAGCAGGTACTGTACATCTTCTATGGTGACCTTTCTGTCAGGTACGAGCGACCAAGGGATGTCATCGCTTTCAGGACCAAAGTCCGCGTCAGGTCCGTCCCATTTATACGTCTCCGGAGCCAGATAGCGGCCCATGAACCATGCCCTCGGAGTGTCATATACATGGTCCATATCGCGGCGCGATCCGAATATGCGTCTCGGATTGAACTTTCCATCCTGATTGAGGTCGAGATGATTATCTTTGATGAATTCCTTCAGGTCTGCTGAGCACATATAGTTCTTCTGCTTTCCAAAAGCATCATCAAGATCGAATGTATCTCTGCAGAACATATTAGGATTACATACTACGCGATCGTCAGGCACTCTGCTTGCCATCCAGTGATGACCGCCTATGGTCTCGAGCCACCAGATCTCATTCTCATCGTTGAAGGCTATTCCGTTCAATTCATACGTACCGTATTCCTCAAGCAGCCTGCCGAGCCTTACGGCTCCCTCTCTTGCGCTGCGGATATACGGAAGCACCAGAGTGATCATGTCCTCTTCTCCAATGCCTCCCGGCACTGCCTTCTGTCTGCCTTTAGCCGGCTTGTACTCAACGAGCGGATCGGCAGCAAGCACCATCGGATTTGACGTGAGTGTTTCCGTCGCGGACATGCCGACTCCGGCTGCGTTGATCCCGGCCTCGGCCCAGATGCCTACCTCAGGATCTACATGCGGACTTGCCGTATATCTTATCGGATCTTCAGGGAGATCTATCTCCACATGTGAGATCTTGCTTTTATACTTTCTCGGCTGCTTATCCGGTTCGACGACTATGGTCTTCATTACCTCGAAATCCCCGTCGTCCGTTCTGGCTATCATTGTCGAACCGTCATAACTTGCCTTCTTACCTACAAGCACTGTTGTGCATGACATTAACTCATTCCTCCTGTTAGTGATATTTCTCCATCCCGTTCAAGTATAGCACATGGACGGTCTTTTGTTTTCCAAAGCTGTCTACCGCTTAAAAAAACATCTGCCCGGGCATCCGGACAGATGTCTTATATCAATTCATCACGGATTCTGCGTGCCTCCGCCATCTGACGGTGTCCCTCCGCCGTCCGGAGGAGTAACAGGCGTATCACCGCCTCCGCCATCCGGAGGAGTAACAGGCGTATCGCCGCCGTCGTCTGTCCCTCCTTCTGAAGGATCCGTTCCCGGCTGGACGTTTGTCGCGTCATCTATGACTTCAGGCACGATCGGTTCTTCTTCTACCTCCTCAGGCTCATCATCATTATCCTCGACATACCCTCCAGGGTTTTTCTCAGTGCCTCTTGTATAGTACTCGCCATTTTCCTTTATGACATTTGGAGGCATTTCACGGTATTCTCCGTCTCTGATCCCATCTACCTGTCTCATTATCCTGCTCCAGAGTGCCGCCGCTGTTGTAGATGTGGTGTTCATCTCCACATTCAGGTCTGTGCCTATCCATAAGGCAGCCGAGTAGTTCGGAGTGAATCCGTCAAACCATATATCGAATGTATCATTCGTGGTTCCTGTTTTTCCTCCGACCTGCACGCCGGAAATAGCCGCGTTGCCGGCTATGCCGTCGGAAACGACCGACTTGAGCAGGTCTGTCATGATCCATGCAACACCCTCATCAAGGACCTTGCTGGTTTTGGACTCTCCCTTCAGAAGCGTCTTGCCGTTGCCGTCATTGACTTCCGTATAGCATACCGCGGTATTGCGGACTCCTCCGTTAGGGAAGACTGCATACGCCAGCGACATCTCGAGAGGCGTTACTCCATATGTCATGGCACCGAGCGCGAGCGCGGCAGGGTTCACATCATTGGCCGCAAGGCTCGTATCTGTCTCAACAGTAGTGAGTCCGTATTTTTCCAGCATTTCAACAGAGTAATCAAGTCCGACCTGCCAGAGTATCTTTACCGCGCAGGTGTTGATAGACTGCTGCAGTGCTTTTCTCAGCGACTGCTTACCTGAATACGATCTTGAGAAGTTTTGCGGCCACTCCTCTCCGTTTATCTTGAGAGGCTCATCCACAACTACCGAACTGGCTGTAATGTAGTCTCCCCAGCCCTGTATGCCCTGTTTGTCAAATCCGTAATCGGTGTACTCGAAAGTCTTGTTTTTCGCTGCATATTCATAGCTCTTCTGGAGAGCGGCTCCGTAAACGGCAAGCGGTTTGATCGATGATCCCGGTTGCCTCGGGCTTATCGCTCTGTTGAAAAGCTTGGATCCGTCGCCTCCGCGGCCGCCCATGAATCCGACGATATGTCCGGTCCCCACTTCTGTCACGACCATGCTGGCCTGTACTTTGCTTCCGTCCTCAGCCGAAGGGAAGTTGGAGTCTTTCTGGAACTCTTCATAGATCGCGTTCTGGACATCGCTCTTGAGCGTCGTATGTATCTGCAGGCCTCCGGTATATACCATACGCTGAGCGTCTTCCTCGCTCATTCCGTACTTGTCCATGAGATCCGCTGTAACGATATTTGCGACGTAATCGCTGAAGTATGTGTACGCGTTCTCTTTCCGCTCGAAGCTCGGGACAAGGATGTCTATGATATCCACATTGGCCTCATCGGCATCGGCGGCGGAAATAAAGCCCTGATCAACCATGAGCTCCAGGACCATGTCACGTCTGTCCTTGGACAGATCGTTCGCGTAGAATCCTGTTCCTTCATCCTCTTCATCTTTTTCAGAGGCGCTGCCGGAATAGCCCGCGTCTTCATCTTCTTCAGAGGTGCTGACCTCGTCGAGGGAATAGTAGTTGATATTCTTTATCTCCTGATTGCCTTCCGGATCTTCGGTGATCAGTGCATAGCTGTCCGGAGCCTGCGGCAGTGCTGCCAGAGCGGCGCATTCCGCAAGCGTCAGATCGCTCACATCCGTGGAGAAATACGTCCTGGCCGCGGAGCTGACACCGTAGTTACCGTAGCCAAGATATATGGTGTTCAGATACGCCTCGAGTATCTCATCCTTGCTCATTTTCTTTTCAAGACGCCAGGCGATGAACATCTCTGACAGCTTTCTGTGTATGCTGCGCTGGCTCTTTATCTCTGACAGATATGCATTCCTCGCCAGCTGCTGTGTGATAGTGGATGTTCCGCTGATGGATGATGATCTTCCGGTGAGTTTCGACAGCACCGCGCCGCCCATCCTGCGCCAGTTGAAGCCATGATGCTTATAGAATGTCTTGTCCTCGATGGCGATAAAAGCATTCTTGAGATCTTCAGGCATCTCCTCTATAGGCACTATCTTTCTGTCCTCGGTATAATGCAGGGTATCGATCTCATTGCCGTTCACGTCATAGAGGATCGATGAACGCTCGATATTTGCATACAGAGTATCCTGATTGATCTTTCCTACACTGATCGCCGTTATGATCACCGAGAGAAGAACGACGGCAACTCCCAGCACAAAAAGGCCGCCTATGACTCTCAATATCTTTCCTCCTGTGGAGGCTTCCGCAAACCCGGCCATTGCCTTCTTCAGGAACCCGTCCTGTGCTTTCTTCGCGGATCCGCTGTTTGCTTTCTTTGTTTTCTTAGCGGGTTTGCTCTTTGCCTTCTTTGCAGGCTTGCTTTCCGGTTTCTTAGCGTGTTTACTTTCTTCTTTTACTCTCATTTTTATCTCCTGCATATCGCTATGCGCTTGTTTTCAATCGTTAGTACAGAGTATAACACAATCGGTCAATGAAAAAGATGTAGATTCGGGGGAATCTGCATCTTTAATCATAAAAATCAGAATGACTGCGCTGTACGATTTATGATCTCGTTCTGGAGTTCTTCATCCAGATTTCTGAAATAATCGGAATAGCCCGCGACGCGTACTATCAGATCCCTGTAATCATCCGGATGCTTCTGTGCCTCCAGCAGGGTCTGCTTATCAAAGACGTTGAACTGTATGTGATGGCCGTCCATCGCAAAATATGTGCGGATGAGGCTTGCCAGATTTTCCAGACCGGTATCGCCCGCAAGAGCGCTTGGTGTGAACTTCTGGTTGAGCAGCGTGCCGCCCGTTGAGCAGTGATCCATCTTGGCGCAGCTCTTGATGACTGCTGTCGGTCCGTGCGTATCCGCGAACTTCTCAGGCGAGATGCCTTCAGACACAGGCTTGTGGGCGCGTCTTCCGTTGGCCGTCGCTCCGATGACCTCACCGAAGTATATATGGCAGGTCGTAGGCAGCATGTCGACGTGGTACTGACCGCCGCTCATGGTTGGTCTTCCCGTGATGTCGTCCCTGTACAGTTTGAAGACTTCCTGCATGATGTCATCAGCATAGTCATCATCATTTCCGTACTTAGGAGTCTTGTTCATGACCATGTTGAGTATCTCCTCGTGGCCTTCGAAATCATCATCCATTGCCTTGAGGAGCTCGTCCATCGTGAAGTTGTGGTTATCGTAGATGTTGTACTTGATGGCCGCCAGGCAGTCAGTTATGGTCCCGATGCCTACACCTTGGATATATCTTGTGTTGTATCTGGAGCCGCCGTTGTTGTAGTCTTTGCCCTTCTTGATGCAGTCGTTGGTCACTATCGACAGGCAAGGAGCCGGCATGTACTGCGCGTAGAGTTTCTCTATGACATTGTTGCCGCGAACCTTTACGTCCGCCATGTAGTGCAGCTGCTTAGCGAATGCGTCCCAGAGTTCTTCATAAGTCTTGAAGTCGCGCGGATCGCCAGTCTTAAGTCCCAGCTGCTGTCCGCTCTGCGTGTCGTATCCGTTATAGAGCGTCAGCTGGAATATCTTAGGTATGTTGAAATATCCGGTAAGGATATATGCCTCGTTGCCCCAGCTTCCTGTTTCCACGCAGCCTGACGAACCTCCCTGACGCGCGTCAAGCAGTGTCTTGCCCGCGTTGAGAAGTTCCTGAACTATCTCGTCAGTATTATAGAACGCCGGCTGGCCCCATCCTTCTCTGGATATCTCGCAGGCTCTCTTGAGGAACCTGTGAGGGGTCTTCTTGCTGATCTGGACGTTGGAGTTAGGCTGTACCAGCTTCATTTCGTCCATGCAGTCCAGGATCAGATAGCTTACAGCGTTGACGCCATTGCTGCCGTCTTCCCTGATGCCGCCCGTGTTGATGTTTGCGAAGTCGGTATATGTACCGCTCTCCTTGAGCGTGACGCCTACCTTTACAGGCGCCGGCTGGTTGTTGAACTTGACCCAGAGGCACTCCAGAAGTTCCAGCGCTCTCTCATCATCTAGTATGCCGTCCTCTACATCTTTTGCGTAGTACGGGTAGAGATGCTGGTCGAGCCTTCCCGGGCTGAAAGCGTCCCACGGATTGAGCTCGGATGTGACAGCGAGGTGGGTGAACCAGTAGAGCTGGATCGCCTGCCAGTATGTCTGCGGCGCGTGAGCCGGTATGACGTCCAGATTGGCGGCCATCTGCTCAAGCTCAGCCTTGCGTACAGGATCCTCACACTTCTTCGCTTCTTCCTTCAGCAGTTCCTGATATCTGTCACCGAGTATCATTACGGCGTCGCAGTCGATCAGCATCGCCTCGAGCTCGTCTTTTTTTGCGACCGCCTCGATATCGTTCATGAAATCGAGATCGTCGATCGCCTTGTGTATTTCCGTCTTATATTCCGCGTAACCTTTGGTGAACACGTTCTTGCCGCCGCAGGTGTGGCCAGGGCCTCTCTGCTCCATGAACTCGGTGAACATGCCCGCCGCGTAGCATTCCATCCATTCCTCGGTCATGCCCGCGAGTATCTTGTCTCTCATGGACTTGCTTCTCCAGAAAGGAATGATGATCTCTTCCTGGTCCTTGAGGTCCTGTTCTGTCACACTGTAATTGACGACCGCGCGGTCGTTCATGATGTGCATGTCATCGAGAGTGTGGCAGGTGAGTTCAGGGAATGTTGGCGAGGACTGAGGATCCTTTCCCTTCTCGCCTACGATGAGTTCGCCCTCACCGAGGTAGAGCGTCTTTTTTGAGAAGTATTCCTTCAGCACCATGGCCCTGAGTACAGGCAGGGAGACCTTTCCTTCCCACTGCTTGTACACCTCGGTCTCGATCTTTGCTCTCTCGAGATCGATATGCGGCTGGGTCTCCATGCTGACCTTGCGGAGAGCCTTTATCCTTGCGTTCATTCCGCGTTCTTCCATGTTATCCTCCGATTTTTACATTGCCGAAACCGGCATCGTTCCATTGTTTGACGAAGCTTTGCATCTCTTCGTCATCCGGCGCGGTCAGTTCAGCTCCGGGATAATCCATTCCGAGCTTGCCGTATTTATGCGAGCCGGTATTGTGATACGGCAGAAGGTTTACCTGAAGCGGCCGTATATCGTTTTCTTTCAGGAATCCGATGATAGCTTCCATCGATTCCATGTCTCCATTGACCTCTTTCACTACAGGTATCCGGATGTATATCCTTGCGCCTGCCGCCGCGAGCCGCCTGAGGTTATCCAGTATGAGCGCGTTGCCCATGCCCATGTACTCGCGGTGTTTATCGTCGTCCATGACCTTTATGTCGTAAAGCCAGGTATCGACGTAAGGGATGATCGCCTCGTAGTTGCTGTACGGGGCCTGGCCGCAGGTGTCTATCGCGACGCTCACGCCCTCTCTGTGGAGCTTTCTGACGAGATCCTTTATGTAGCCGCTGTCCATCGCCATCACTTCACCGCCGGACAGGGTGACGCCGCCGCCCGATTCCTCATAGAACATGAGGTCCTGAAGGCATATCTTCACAAGCTCATCGACCGTATAGTCGCGGCCCACTACCGTACGGTAATTGCCCAGGCACGCTGCTTCGCATTTGCCGCATACCCTGCATTTCTCGCGGTCAGTCAAGGACTTGCCGTCAGGCGTAATAATGATGGCTCCTTCAGGACATGCTCCGGCACATCTGCCGCAGCCTGTGCACTTCGGAACATCCACCTGGAGTTCCTTTTCAAAACTCTGCGTCTCCGGATTGTGGCACCAGCGGCATCTCAGGTGACAGCCCTTGAAAAAGACCGTCGTCCTTATACCGTCACCATCATGTATAGAGTACTTTTGTATATTTGTAACTGAATGCATCCTGTTTTAGAGCGAGTATTTTTCCTTATACTCCGCAAAATGCTCTCTAAAGAATTCATCCTGTCTGAAATCCGCCTGGAGATGGTAAGCATGAAGGCCTCCGATTTCAGTGACCGATTCCAGAACATCTACAGCTATATTGCTGCAGTGGTCGGCTATACGTTCATAGTCCGTGATCAGGTCATTGAAAACGAAGCCGTGCTCATAAGCGCATTCCTGCCTGCTTATCCTTTCGACATGGTTGGCTTTTATAGAATCGCAAAGATCGTCGATGACCTCTTCAAGCGGATCCACAAGCAGCGCCTTTTGATAATTGTCGTTTGCAAAGGCGACCATTGTAAGCTCTGTAATATCCAGTATCGCGTCTTCCAGAACCCGAAGTTCTCTGCGCGCCTCTTCCGTGAATTCGATCTTTTTCTCGTGTATCTCCTCGACGGCCTCCCCGACATTCCTCGCGTGGTCCGAGATCCTCTCGAAATCCGAAAGGACTTTCAGATTCTTGCTGACTTCCTTCGAGTGTTCTTCATCAAGATCAGATGTAGTGAGCTTGAAGAGATAGCTTCCCAGTTTGTCTTCGTAGCGGTCCAGCAGGCCTTCCAGGTCGTCCACCTTCTTGATGCCTTCCTTGCTGTATTCCCTTCTGACTGAAACAGCACCCTCCACACTGTCCAGTGTTTTTTTAGCCATGGAATCGATGACTTCCTTGCTCTGCGCAAGAGCGAGTGTAGGGTGGTCGAGGAATCTCGGCTCGAGCTTATCCATATCGGCTTTCTCTGCCAGAGCTTCCTGACTCTCAGGGAAGAGGGCGATGACCAGTTTTTCAAGAAGACCTATGCATGGTGCGAGAAGTATGACCACCGCAAGTCTGTAGAGCGTATTTGTGAGAGCCACAGTGACCATGTTCATCTCCATCTGCATGAAGCTGAAGTGGGCAAAGGCGTTGATGATATAGAATATACCTCCGACCAGAATGGCGCCGAGAACATCGATGATCAGGTATACAAAAGCGGTACGCTTGCCGTTGGTGCTGGCTCCGAGCGCGCTGAGCATTACAGGCACCGAAGCTCCGATGCCGATACCCATCAGGATAGGGAAGGCCATGTCAAACTCGACCGCTCCCGTGACCGCAAGGGCCTGAAGTATACCGACGGCAGCGCTCGCGCTCTGGATGACCGCTGTCACCAGCACACCGATCAGCACTCCCAGGATCGGATTTGTGAAGCTTGTCATCATGTCGATGAACTTCGGGTCCGATCTGAGCGGAACGATGGCTCCCGACATCATGCTCATGCCATACATGAGGACGGCAAAGCCCAGCATGATACCGCCTATGTTCTTATGTGAGGTCTTCTTCGCAAACATCCACAGCAGGATACCTATAAGAGCTACTACGCCGGTCAGTATCTCCGTGCTTAAAAATGAAGCAATTCCTGCGCCGGAACCTCCAATGCTGTTGAGAGCCAGGATCCAGCCGGTGATACTGGTTCCGAGTATGGCTCCCAGCACTATGCCTATGGCCTGCTTTACCTGCATCATGCCGGAGTTTACGAAGCCGACCACCATGACCGATGTGGCTGATGACGACTGTATCGCCGCCGTTACTCCGGTACCGAGAAGGATTCCTTTTATCGGATTTCCTGCCAGCCTGTACAGGATCATCTCCATCTTGCTTCCGGCTACTTTTTTGAGTGAATCGCCCATTACCGACATTCCGAAGAGGAACATCGCGACGCCTCCGAGCAAAGAGATTACATTGGTTGCATCCATAAAATCTTTCTTCCTTTCCGATTTTATTATTAAAAAGAGACTTTCACCGAAAAACAACAGTAAAAGTCTCGCTACTTCGAACATACCCCGGGCAAATCTTCCCGTATTGACGAAATATGTCACGCATCGCTGCGCAAGCTAGTCCCTCATTAACCATGCTAAATATCACACATCTGACCCGGGTTTGTCAACAGTTTCAAGGCTCTTAGTGTTTGCGGAGCCTATTCGAAAAGTTCGCTTACTTTCTTAAGAAGATCGCGTATTTCCAGGTGCTGCGGACACACCGCTTCGCACATGCCGCATTCAATGCAGTCGCTCGGCTTTCCGCTGTCTTTGGTGATGTTTTCGAATGTCGCCCAAGGATTGACCTTATCAAACAGTTTCTTGCTGTTATATGTGGAGAACAGGTTCGGTATCTTTATCTCCATAGGGCAGTGGTTCTCTTCCACGCAGTATCTGCATCCGGTGCAAGGTATTGCTCCCATCGAGCCGAATACATCCACCACCTTATTGATGGCCTCAAGTTCCTTATCGCTTAGAGGTTCAAAGTCTCCGTCATTGCAGCTGAAAGTACGGATATTGTCCTCCATCTGCTCCATATTGCTCATGCCGGACAGCACCATCTCGATCCCGTCGAATCCGGCTGCAAACCTGAGGGCGTAGCCCGCGTTACTGCAGTCAGAACCTGTCTCAGCTCTCAGATCGTCAAGAGCCTTCTGCGCCTCTTCCGGCAGGTTCACAAGATTGCCGCCTCTTACCGGCTCCATTACGAGGACCGGCTTGCCGTGCTTACGGCAGACTTCGTATACCTTGCGGCTCTCTATGGAAACATCTTCGTAGTCAAGGTAATTGAACTGTATCTGTACTACCTCGACTTCCGGATACTCAGTGAGTATGCGGTCCAGGACTTCCGCCTTATCATGGAACGACAGACCCACATGGCGGACCTTTCCTTCCGCCTTCAGATCGAAGGCGGTCTCATAAGCGCGGCACTGCTTGAAGAACTCAAAGTTTTTTGCATTCTGCGCGTGCATCAGCAGAAAGTCGAAGTATTCAACTCCGCATGCCTCAAGCTGTGAATCGATCAGTGGTCTGATATCCTCTTCCGTCTTGAAGTACGCGTCCGTAAGCTTGTCCGTCAGGATGTACTCGCTGCGGTCGTGCCTTGATGTGAGGCACTCCTTTACCGCGATCTCGCTGAGTCCGTCATGATATCCGTGAGCGGTATCAAAATAGTTGAATCCCTTTTCAAGGAACAGATCCACCATCCTGCATACCTGCTCATTGTCGATCTTATCATCTTTCATCGGCAGTCTCATCATGCCGAAAGCAAGATGCTTTTTTATTTCTTTGAATTCCCTGTTATACATTTCCCTTTCCCCCTGTTCCAGATATATGGGATCATTTGTGCTTCCTTTCAGGCGTTCTCAGGCAGACAGTGCATGTGTGTCTGTCCAAGTACGCGGAAGCCCTCTGCATGGGAGCAGAAGCTGCGCAGTCCGAAGTCCGCTGAACGCAGTTTCAGGTACAGCACAAGTTGTTTCGCTTCATCGCTGCCTGCAGGGAACTGGCTCGTATGGCATCCGAACAGCGCTTCATTCTGAAGCCTGAACTGTTCTTTTGTTACCTTTACGAAGCGGTTAGCCTTCGCTGTCATGTAGAAGGCTATGCCTTTCACGTCCGCAGGTCCGGTGCCGTATTGTTCCATCACGCTCGGATACGGCGCAAAGTACGCGATACGCGCTGCCGCCCGTCCCGCATTCAGGTGATCTATATGGCATTCCTGTCCTGTATAAGGGTCCGGCGCAAAGACCAGCTCCGGCTTTATATCGCCAATGGCTTTCGCGATGCCCTTAAGCATGTCCTCATAGTCATAGAAACCTCCGTCGGACAGGTCCAGGAAGCGCACATCCGTCACTCCCAGCACTTCCGCTGAGCGTACAGACTCCTTCCGGCGGAGTTCTGCAAGAGCGTCTCCCTTTATGCCTCCGGAAAAACCATCACCGTATCTCCCGTCGGTCAGTATAAGGAAGCTGACTTTCTTTCCGGCCGCAGTCAGCCTGGCTATCGTGGCGCCGCATCCTATCTCTATGTCGTCCGGATGGGGCCCAATGAACAGGTAGTTTGAGAACTCTTCTACCTTAGGCGCCGGCGCCGCTATCTTAAGCGCGAGTTTTGTGATTCCCATGTCACGTCTCGTTGATATTACTGTATTTCGCTAATAACTAATTATATCTAAAATACAGCAGGAAATGTGCGCATCCTGTCAAATTTACGGGGAGAAATGTGATATTATCAAAAGAAAAATGGGGGT
>JBGUME010000130.1:0-4157 GCA_045116695.1 Anaerovoracaceae bacterium
CCCTTTATCATCAGTGTATAACTTAAAAAACTGACAAATGCTTATCGCCTCGCGCACTCTCCTGTGCGGCCAAGCATTATCTCAAGACCATGCTCAAGCGGTCCCAGAAGAAATTCGAGGCATTCCTTCACCGCCTTAGGGCTTCCCGGCAGATTGATTATGAGAGTCTCGTTCCTTATGCCGGATGTTGCTCTTGAGAGCATAGCTGTCGGTGTCTTTGTCATCGAGTAGGCTCTTATCGCTTCTGATATCCCCGGGGTCATGCGTTCACAGACCTGCGCCGTAGCCTCCGGTGTCATGTCTCTCTTCGAAAAGCCCGTTCCGCCTGTTGTGAATATGACATTCACCTGTCTCTGGTCAGCGAGCCTCATAAGTTCGAGTCTGAGAGTGGCCGGATCATCCGGGATGAGCAGGCCTTCTATCACATCGTAACCTGCTTCTGTCAGTATCTCCCCTATCAGCGGTCCGCTCTTGTCTTCGCGTTCGCCCGCAGCGCCCTTATCAGAAAGCGTTATCCACGCTGCCGTGAAAGCTCTTTTCGGATCTGCTTCTATCATTTCTATCGTATCTCCCGCCTTTACGGCGCCTCCTTCAAGAACTACTGTAAACACTCCTTCCCTGGGCATGATGCAGTCGCCTACCTGATGATATATCGCGCAGTGTTCGTGGCACTCCTTGCCTATCTGGGTGAGCTCTAGAAGAGCATCCCCTATCCTGAACTTTGTGCCCACCGGAAGCGTTCGGAGATCGAATCCCTCGACTATAATGTTCTCGCCAAAAGCTCCGTTGTCCACCTCGGCTCCCCTTGCGCGGAAGGCATCTATCTTTTCAACAGAAAGAAGGCTCACCTGTCGGTGCCACTTGCCCGCATGAGCATCGCCCTCTATGCCCCAGTCCGGAACAAGCGTTATCGACGGCACTTCGGTCTTCTGTGTGCCTTTCTTTTCACTTATGCATACGGCAATTACCTTGCCAATGCTGCTCATATGCCTATCCCCCTATCTGCGACATCAGGCGGTGTTCCGCTCCTTCAAATCCCGTATCGCTAAAACAGTGCGCTTCAGGCTTTGCCATTATCGCTTTGCGCAGAGCGTCAGCGATATCATCAGTTCCGGCCAGCGCCGGCACTATGTCGATCACCGTGTCATAGCATAGACACGGTTTGATCTTTCCCTGTGAAGTCAGTCTGATCCTGTTGCATTCCGCACAGAAAACACCGTGTATCGGACTGATCAGGCCTATCGCTCCTGGAATACCGCTGCGCTTGTAATAGACCGCAGGGCCGTTTCCGTGAATGCTTTCATCAGGCTCAAGATCCGGCCATCTTTCCTTCAGCCTTTTGAGCACGTCATCATTTGAAATGCCCGCTCTAAGCTTCCCTGCTCCTACAGGCATCTCCTCTATGAAACGCACGTCTATGCCGAACCTGAAAGCCAGACCGGCAAGATCGAACAGCTCGTCTTCATTGGATCCCTTTTGAAGTATGCAGTTGACTTTCGTCTTTATGCCGGACTTCGCTGCTGCTTCTATCGACTTAAGCGTCCTTGAGAGACTGCCTCCGCCGTTTATGTATCTGTAATTATCAGGGTCGAGGGAGTCCAGACTAATATTGATACCGTCGATCCCGATTTCTTTAAGTTCATCGATATAGCGGTCAAGAGTCTGACCGTTGGTCGT
Organism: Anaerovoracaceae bacterium; assembly: GCA_045116695.1. GTDB lineage: Bacteria > Bacillota > Clostridia > Peptostreptococcales > Anaerovoracaceae > Crickella. The sequence continues at coordinate 1,678 of JBGUME010000130.1, forward strand.
GACTGTGACCTCTTCTATACCGTCTATTGCCTTGATGCTGCGGATAAGGTCCGTGCAGCCGAGCCTAACAAAAGGCTCGCCTCCGGTTATCTTGATCCTGCTTATGCCAAGCCCGGCAGCGGCTCTGCATATGCGCTCTATTTCTTCATATGTCAGTATCTGCGACATCGACACCTTTTCGCAGCCTTCAGGCATGCAATAAATGCACCGGAGATCGCATCTGTCGGTGATCGATACACGCATATAATTTATTTCTCTGCCGTAACTGTCTTTCATTATTTAGAAAACGAAATCTCCGCTCTTTCCGCCGGTCTTCTCGACAAGGTGGATATCGCTCATTACCATTCTTCTGTCAACGCTCTTGCACATATCGTATATGGTGAGCAGCGCAACTGAGACACCCGTGAGTGCCTCCATCTCAACTCCCGTCTTCCCTTCGGTGGTCGCGTCGCAGATAGCCGTAATGGTGCAGGCCTCTTCATCGACCTCGAATGTCACTGTAGCGTAAGAGAGTCCCAGCGGATGGCACATAGGGATAAGATCTGCCGTCTTTCTTGTGCTCATTATGCCCGCGACCTGCGCGACTGTAAGTACATCGCCCTTCTTCACGGATTTGGACATGATGGCATCCATCAGCTCGCGGCTGACTGTCATGGTCCCCTTTGCTTTCGCCGTTCTTCTGGTGACAGGCTTATCTGAAACGTCTACCATACGTGCATTGCCCATTTCATCAAAATGTGTAAAATCGCTCATTCCTTTGCTCCTTGTTTTAACTTTTTGTCGGCAGCCTCGTTTTGCCGCCGGTTGTATTGAATGAATGTTTCGTTTAGAATTATTTTACAACATGGTGCTGGAAAAATCATTGTTTTAAGGGGAAACGGTTATGTCAGGAATCAACTGGAACAAGGAACTGGTACATAGCGCAGTGGAAGATCAGAAGGCATTCTTCGCGACAGGCGCTACTCTTGATATTTCGTGGAGGATAGAGCAGCTCAAAAAACTACGCACAGCGATACAAACTCATGAGGCTCAGATGGTACGTGCGCTTAATGAGGACCTGGGCAGGCATCCGACCGAGGGATATCTTTGTGATATAGGCACTGTTATCATGGAGATCAACGAGGCCATTCACGGGCTCAGAAAATGGGCCAGGCCCGAGCTGCATTTCAGCGGTCTTCTGTGCTTTCCGAGCGTGACTACCAAGGTGTACAAGATGCCGTATGGCACTACGCTGATAATAAGCCCGTTCAACTTTCCTTTCTATCTTTCTCTTGGGGTACTGGTAGCAGCCATAGCAGGCGGCAATACTGCCGTAATGAAGGCAAGTTCCAAGAGCAAAAACTGCACGAGAGTTCTTCGCGAGATAATACGCGATACCTTCCCTGCTGAATATATAACAGTCATAGACGGCGGACACGATGTAGCGGACATGTGTCTTGAAGAGCGTTTTGACAAGATCTTCTATACCGGCTCGCCTAAGGTCGCAAAGCACGTAATGGAGCGCGCTTCCGTCAATCTGACTCCTGTGGCTCTGGAGCTCGGCGGTGAGACTGGCAACTGGTGCATAGTCAGAAAGGACGCCGATCTGGATGATGCCGCAAGAAAGATCGCCTTCTTCAAGATCTGCAACAGCGGTCAGATCTGCATAAATATCAATCAGGTCGCGATCGCCGAGGAAGTCGCGGATGAATTCGTGAAAAAACTGAAGGCTGCCGTGATAAAGCAGATCGGCGAGGTCCCGCATGAGAATCCTGAGTACCCTCGTCTGATCACGGATGCCGCATATAAAAAGTGCGCCGCAGAAGCGGATCAGTACAGAGACCGCATAGTCTTTGGAGGCAGCGGTGATGAAAAAGCCTGCAAATACGATACGACCATCATCTATCCTGTAGGTATCGACGAGCCTATCGTGAATCACGAGCTCTTCTGCCCTCTCCTCCCGGTCGTTCCATATAAGGACGCGGAGATCGACAAAGTCCTTGAGGTCATCGCTTCAAGAGAGCATGGCCTTGCCTTGTATATTTTCACAGATGATGTGAAGTGGGCGGATAAGGTGATGCGTACCCAGCAATACGGTGGAGGCTGCATCAACGAAGTATGCATCCACATGATGGTAAAGGGCGCTCCTTTCAATGGCACGGGGCATTCCGGCATGGGAGCGTATCACGGCGAATGGGGATTCAAGGAATTCACCCACCCTCAGACAGTTCTGCTGGGCGGCACAAAGTTCAACCTGCCGCTCCGCGAGCATCCGTATGGAGGTATCAAAAACCGCTATAAAGAAAAAGCAGTATGGCTATTTGAAAGATAGGTCAGACAAAGAAAAACGGCCGCCGGGATCCCGGCGGCCATTCTTATGTCTATTGTTATTTTTTGAGCAATACCTTGCCGGCCTGTCCGCCAAGATACTTGCTGTCCTGCATCACCGGATGTCCGTTCACATAAACATGAACGATGCCCTCAGGGCGGAAGTCAGGCTT
>JBGUME010000131.1:0-5044 GCA_045116695.1 Anaerovoracaceae bacterium
GCTTGTTCTCGAAGTCCTTATCGATGTATACGACAACGTCTTTCTCCTCATTCGCGAGTATGCCCAGAGGCGTCACCGCGCCGCGGATGAGCCCCATCTTGTCCATGAGGTCTTCTTCGGAAGCGAACGTAAGCGGACGCATATCGTGCTCCTTGCGGAACTCCTTGAGATTTACTTTCTTGTCTTCAAGGCATGTTATGAGATAGTACTTGCGCTTTTTATCATCACGAACGAAGAGGTTCTTGGCTATCTGCTCCGGGTGAGGAAGCCCGCATTCAAGCATCTCATCTATGGTATAAACCGCCTTGTGCTCCACTATCTCATATTTGATCTTGTTGTCATCAAGGATCTTTACTGCTTCTTCTTTTGTGAGTGCCATATCATGCCCCTTCTTCATTCACGGTGCTTTACTTTTTGCTCGTAAGCGTGCCCAGAAGGTTGCGGCCTATTGCTGAGCCTATGTTGCCGCCTATCGTTCTGCCCTTCTTGCCGAGCACTGCCTCTCCTATGGTCTTGCCTATCTCTCTGCCGATGGTGCCGCCGGTCGATCTGATGACCTGCTTTGTGCCGGACTTGCCCAGATAATTGTCTGCGATCTCTCCTATGGTCGACTTTCCATCATCTTCTGCTTTGGCTGCAGGCTGGACTTTAGGCTGTACCGCAGGCTGCGTCTCCACATCGTAGCTGATCTCCGGCTGCGCCGCAGGCTCCGATTCAGGTATGCCCGATGTATTGCCGTATACCTGGCCGTCCGGCGCCGTAACGGTGGATTCGGCCGCGGCGGCGGCTCCCGGCACCCTACCCGTGATGACCTCGTAGGCGGATACGTTGTCTATCATGTTGAGATATTTATTGTTGAGCGGCGAATAATCGACCGCGTTTCTTCTCTCCTCATCTGTAATAGCGCCCATGCGGCTCTCCGGCGGAAGCACAAAGGCGTATTCCGCCACGGACGGAGCCCCCTTCTCATCGAGCATCGAGACCACGGCTTCACCCGTTCCAAGATTCTGCATGAGTTCCTTTGTATCGAATTCCGGGTTCTCCCTGAAAGCATCCGCGGCTGCCTGCAGGGCTTTCTGCTCTGCCGGCGTATACGCGTGCAGCCCGTGTTCTATCTTATTGCCGAGCTGCGACATCACCGCGCCCGGGATGTCTCCCGGACTCTGTGTCACGAAGAATATCGAGACACCCTTGGATCTGATCAGTTTCACTACCTGTTCTATCTTCTCAAGCAGGCTCTTTGACGCGTTCTTGAAAAGCAGATGCGCTTCATCGAAGAAAAATACCATCTTTGGCTTCTCAGGATCGCCCACTTCAGGCAGCACCTCGAAGAGTTCCGACAGAAGGTAAAGCATGAACGCTGAGTACAGTCTTGGCTTATTGATCAGCGTCTCCGCGTCGAGTATGTTTATGATCCCGCGTCCGTCCGGTGCTGTCAGGAAGAAATCTCTGATATCTATCGCCGGTTCGCCAAAAAATGTGTCCGCGCCTTCTGACTCAAGCGCGACGATCGCCCTGATGATGGCCGAAGTCGACTGCTGCGGGATAAGGCCGTAATCCATCTTGAATTCATCCGAATGATCCGCGCAGTACTGCAGCGTAGCCTTCATGTCCTTGGTATCGGTCAGCACGAGGCCTAGGTCATCCGCGATCTTAAAGATGACCTGCATCAGTTCGGTCTGTGTATCGTTGAGGTCGAGCACCTGACTGAAGAGCAGCGGCCCCATCTCCGACACTGTCGTACGGAGCGGTGTGCCCTTATCCGCGTATATGTCGAATATCGAGACAGGATATCCGCGGAATTGGAAGCTGTCGCGGATCTCAAAGCGGTCCAGCCTCTTCTGCATGCCTTCGTTGTCTTCTCCCGGCACAGCTATGCCTGCCATGTCGCCCTTTACGTCGGACATGAATACAGGTACCCCTATCTCTGAAAAGCTCTCAGCAAGCACCTTGAGCGTCACGGATTTGCCCGTGCCCGTAGCTCCGCAAATGAAGCCGTGTCTGTTGGCCTTGTCAGGACGCATGCATATCTTGTCGCTCAGCGTTTCTCCATCGCCCTTTCTGGCAAAATAGATCATTCCGTTATCTACCATGTGTATATCTCCTTGTCTTCGATTAGGACATCTTCCCAAATACTTTTTTACCTGTAAAGTATATCATACGCGCGCCCTTTCAGTCTTTCATTGTTTGGAGCATTGTTATATTATTGTGTGGTCAAACTCTGCGTACAGAAAGGCAATTACATGAACATAAACGACAAGCTTCACGGCTTCACCGTGACCAATATTCGTGAGATAAAAGAGATCGGCGGCAGGCTGATCGAGATGGAGCATGATGTTACCGGCGCTAAGCTAGCATGGACCGACAACGGGGATGAGAACAAGCTCTTTTCCGTCGGCTTCAGGACCATCCCAGAAGATAGCACCGGGGTGTTCCATATCCTTGAGCACTCCGTCCTTTGCGGTTCCGAGAACTATCCGGTAAAGGAGCCGTTCGTCGAGCTTCTGAAAACCTCGATGAACACCTTCCTGAACGCCATGACCTTTCCGGACAAGACCCTTTATCCGGTATCCAGCCGCATAGAACAGGATTATCTCAATCTGATGGGAGTCTATCTTGATGCCGTGTTCAGACCAAATATCCTGCACGATCCAAACATTTTCTATCAGGAGGGCTGGCATATCGATACGACCGAGGGCGAGCCTGTATTCAAGGGCGTAGTCTTCAATGAGATGAAAGGCTCCATGTCCGAAGTGGATTCGATCGCGGACCGTCACATAAGCAAGCTGCTCTTCCCGGACTATTGCTACGGATACAATTCCGGCGGCGATCCGGACGAGATCCCTGAACTTAGCTATGAGTCGTTCATAGAGAGATACAAGAGGTTCTATCATCCGTCCAATTCCTACTTCTATCTGGACGGCGATGTGCCTATCGATAAGACGCTTGAGATGATCGAGAGCTATCTCGCGGGATATGACAGGCGCGAAGACCTGCCTGAGTTTGTAACGCAGATGCCTGTCAGGTCTGAACGCACCCTCGACTATGCAGTCAGCAGCGAAGATGACAAGCCGATGATTTGTTTCGGCAGGATCATAGGCAGCTGGGAAGACAGAGACAGGATGCTGGCTCTCAGCGTGATACTCGAGCAGATCTCGGACTCCAACGAGTCACCTCTGAAGCGCGCGGTCCTTTCATCAGGCCTCGCAGAGGACATGGAAATCTATGTTTCCGACGGCATAGCGCAGCCTTACCTGGTCATGATCTTCCGCGGCATCACCGCTGAGGACGGCCGCAAACCTGATGCCGGAATGCTTGACAGCATCGCGGACAGGCTGCTTGCCATAGTTGAAGAGACTATAAAGAAGATCACAGATGAAGGTTTCACAAAGAGGGACCTCGAGGCATCCGTAAATCAGACAGACTTCAGATTCAGACAGTATCCGGAGCCTCAGGCGCTGTACAGAGAAATAGCGTTGTTCTCATCATGGCTGTATGACGGCGACCCGGCAATGTACCTGACTACGGATGAAGCGATCGCTAACGTGCGCGCCATGATCGACGGCGGTCAGATGGAAGCGCTGGCCATGGAAGTCCTGGGAGACACATCCGGGCTGTCCAGGCTCACCCTTGTCCCAAGCAGCGAGTACGCCGCGAAAGAGGCGGCCGAAGAAGCTGCCAGGGTCAAGTCTGCTCTGGAAGCAATGAGTGAAACTGAAAGGAAAGACCTTGAGGATCTGAACAGTGGGCTGCTCGAATGGCAGCAGAGCGCGGACAGTGAAGAAGCTCTTGCAACCATCCCTCAGCTTGATATCGCGGACATCGATCCTTTGCCTAAGCTGATCGCGACTGAGATAAAAGACGCTGGCGGCACTAAGGTGATATTCCACCCTGTCGCCTCCAACGGAATAGTGTATATAAACGCGTACTTCCCTATCACGCAGCTGCCTCAGAAAGACCTGCCGGCCGCCGCGCTGATCACGGAATTCTATAAGGATCTGCCGACTGAGAACTACAGTGTTCTTGCTCTTCAGAACGAGATACGCATGTATGTCGGAGCGATGTCATCCGGGCTGGATATCCTTGCGAAGGATGCCGACAGAGACGCATGCACTCCATGCATAAGGGTCAGAGCTTCCGTGCTTGAGGACAAGCTTTCTTACGCAGAAGACCTTTTGATCGAGATACTGACCCGCACAAAGTTTGATGACAAAGCCATGATGCGCGAACTCATCACTCAGATAGATGAAGACTCCAAGAGGTCTGCCGTCGGGCAGGGCCATAAGCTTGCCATGGCGGAAGCAAGATCGCACTGGTCGGCAAGAGACGCTGCCGCAGAGGCAGTGAACGGCTACAGCTTCATGCAGTACATGCACGGCATGAACAGCGCGACAGATGATGAGCTTGACGCCTTTACCGCTTTCGCAAAGGATGTGATCAAAAAGAGCATAAACAGGCATAATGCGATCATAAGTGTAACGGCAACGGAATACACAGATGTATCGCGTCTTGTAGAGATGCTGCCTGAAGGTGAGAAGATGCCTGAAAAAGCTCATTATGAATCTGCACTTCCTCGCAGGATGGGAATCGACCTCCCTGCCGCTGTCTCGTTCGCCGTCACCGCATATGACATGAATGAAGACGGTCATAAAATGAACGGCAGCATGCAGGTAGCTTCCAACATCATCTCTCTGTCGTATCTCTGGAATACAGTCAGAGTACAGGGCGGCGCTTACGGGACATCCATGAATGCAGGCCGTACAGGCAGCGTCCATGCTCTCTCGTTCAGAGACCCTACCCCTGCGCGTTCGCTCGGGATCTTCAAGTCACTTCAGGAGTTCCTCGACGGCTTCGCATCGTCAGAAGATGCCGGACTCGACGGATTTATCATATCCACGATAGCAAATGCCGAGCCGCTGATGTCGCCGGCCTCCAAAGGCCGCATGGCAGATGACTTCTTCCTTTCGGGATTCACCGATGAAGACAGGATAAGGATACGGCGCGAGATGCTTGAGACTAAAGTCTCCGACTTTGCCGGCATGAG
>JBGUME010000132.1:0-5141 GCA_045116695.1 Anaerovoracaceae bacterium
ACTGCCAATGGGCAGACACGGGACTATTGCAAACAGAAAATCGGCGCAGGACTCAAAACGTTCTGCAATGTTCACCAAGTATTCGAGACAGATAATCGTTGCAGCAAAAGCAGGCGGCGATCCTGATTTCAACCCTTCACTGAGAGTTGCCATCGACAAGGCCAAAGCCATAGGCATGCCTAATGACAATATCAACAGGGCTATCAAGAAGGGTACGGGAGAACTCGGCGGAGAGTCATACGAGGAGCTGCAGTTTGAAGGCTACGGTCCAAGCGGAGTCGCTGTTATCGTTGAAGCTCTTACAGACAACAAGAACAGAACAGCTTCATTCGTAAGATCGGTGTTCGACAAAAACGGCGGCAACCTGGGGACCCCGGGCTGTGTATCGTACATGTTCAGCCGTAAGGGTGTAGTTATCATTGATTCCGAAGGTCTTGATGAAGACGAGGTCATGATGGTAGCTCTTGACGCAGGCGCTGATGACATGGTCGTTAACGACGACAACTTTGAGATCCTTACGGATCCGGCTGCTTTCAACGATGTACATCAGGCCATCAAGGAAGCCGGATATGAGATCTTCGAAGCAGAGATCGAGCAGATCCCTTCCATGGAAGCCAACGTCACTGACGAAAGCGCCATCAAGTCTCTGACAAAGCTCATCACATCGCTTGAAGACAACGACGATGTTCAGAAAGTATACTTCAACTGCGATCTCGATCTTGAGTAACAGAAACCGTTAAATACTGTATCCAATCCTGGAATATGCGTAAAAGTCTTCTTAATTGAACCTACACATACTTAAAGGGATTCCGACGCGGACGCGTTATGTAAAGCCTCCTATGAGTGGACTACAGAAGCCAGGCTCAGGAAGTACCCACCTTATCCATAAACGATAGGGCGTCAATTAAAGGCTTAACGGTATTCCGGGTTTTTTATTAACTGAAGCAAAAGGAGAAATAATGAAAACGCAGATGACTCCTGAGCAGAAAGAAAAACAGATCAGAAAAGAGGCTAAAGCCACTTTGCTGCTGTTCCTTATCTGCTTTATCTGGAATGTAGGCTTCGCTTACGGTCTGTCGGGCACGGGTGCCAGGCTTTTCGGTCTGCCTGTATGGTGGCTGGTCAGTACACCGGGAATGTTCGTCATAGCCGTTATAGGCGTAGTCTTTCTGCTTAAGAAGGTATTCGTGAACTTCGACCTTGAAGACACTGAGGAGGGAGGCGGTATCGATGAGTAAGAAAGCCGCTGTTCTCATAATCCTCATACTTTACCTGCTTATCAATCTGATGCTTGGCATACGCGCAAGCAGAAAGTCTGCTAAAGAAAACGCTGACAAAGGATTTCTGGCAAACTACTTCGCTGGGTCACGCAGCATGGGAGGACTCGTGCTGGCAATGACTCTGGTAGCCACATACACAAGCGCCAGCTCGTTCCTAGGAGGACCGGGACTGGCATCAAGCTACGGAATGTCCTGGTCATGGGTAGCGGGCGTCCAGATAGGAGCTACCTTCCTAACGCTGGGTGTTCTCGGCAAGAAATTCGCGATGATAGCCAGAAGGACAAACTCGGTAACTATCAACGACTATCTGAGAGCGCGCTATGATTCTCCTGCGGTCGTAATAGTCTGCGGCATCGCAATGGTTGTATTCTTCATAACACAGATGATAGCTCAGTTTATAGGCGGCGCTACTCTTATGCAGACCGTCACCGGACTTCCGTACTGGGCAGGACTGCTTCTGTTTGGAGCCGTAGTAATAATCTATACTTCTGTAGGCGGATTCAAAGCCGTAGTCACAACTGACACCATCCAGGGCATAGTAATGACGATAGGCACATTCCTGCTGCTGTTTTTCGTCATCAGGTCAGCAGGAGGAATGGATAATATCATAAGCAGCCTTGACGCAGGCAATCCGGGCTGGGATCTCATGGGAAAAGGTGAATACGGAGCCGAACTGCCGGCTATGAGGCCGGGAGCCCTGATATCGTTCTGGGTGCTTGTAGGGGTTGCCGTGCTTGGTCTTCCGCAGACTGCTGTCAGATGCATGGGATTCAAGGATACCGTATCGATGCACAAAGCCATGATCTACGGAACCGTAGTTATCGGTATTCTCATGATAGGCATGCATCTTGCAGGTACACTCGCTTATCCGCTTCTGCCTGAAGAAGGACTGGCCAGCACAGACCAGGTCATACCTTATGTAGTCATGAAATACATGCCTGCGTGGGCAGCGGGATTCTTCCTGGCAGCGCCGCTGGCAGCAGTAATGTCTACTATCGATTCATTGCTGATACTTGCTTCGGCAACGATAATCAAGGACATCTATGTGCATTACATCAAGAAAGTTCCGTTCGATGTCAAAGAAGCGGCAAAGCCTGAGTATAAAAGCGCGTATGACAAAGTGCCTAAGTTCAGTTTTGCTCTTACCGCATGCATTGGAATAATAGGATGCCTGCTTGCGCTCAATCCGCCTGATGTTATCGTGTGGATCAATCTCTTTGCTTTTGGCGGACTCGAAGCTACTTTCTTCTGGCCGCTGATCGGAGGACTTTACTGGAAGAAAGGCAACAGCAAAGCATGTCTTGCGTCAGTCATCACAGGACTTGCTGTATTCATATTCTTCAACAGAGTCAAGATACTGCCGTTTGGCATACACGAGATCATCGTTGGCCTTATAGTAAGCGGAATAGTGTATTTCGCGGTCGGTGCTGTCTGCAATGAAGAGCCTGACGCTGAAATGATTAAAAAATGCTTCTGATTATGGTAAAATCAATTAATTAGTGCAGGTTAACGATCAAAAAGGGAAAGGCCTATGAGCATGAAGATCATCAGCGTTACCGATATCGAAGGGTTTAAGATCGGCAACGCGGAGAACAAAGAAAAGGGTACGGGCTGCACTGTGATCGTTTGTGAAAAAGGTGCGGTAGGCGGAGTCGACGTAAGGGGCGGCGGTCCGGCTACAAGAGAAACGGATCTTCTGAGAAGTGAAAATACAGTCGATTCAGTCAATGCCGTAGTGCTGAGCGGCGGCTCTGCATTCGGTCTTGAAGCTGCTTCGGGAGTCATGAGAGAACTTTCAGGCAGAGGCATAGGGTTCGATGTCGGTACGGGCATAATGGTCCCTATCGTTTGCGGCGCTTCGCTATACGACCTTGCAGTCGGCGATCCTGCAGCATTTCCTGATGTAAACATGGGAATGATAGCTGCTCAGAACGCGTTTGAAGGTTTGTTTCAGCACGGGAACCACGGTGCCGGAACAGGAGCCACTGTCGGTAAATACATGGGACATGACAGGGCCATGAAATCAGGTCTCGGCACATTCGCCTGCGGAGACGGATTTGTTGAAGTCGGCGCTGTCGCGGCAGTCAATGCAATAGGAGACATCTACAACGGGGCAGGCAACATTATCGCCGGGCTGAGATCCGAAGACGGCGAGACCATCTATGGCACTATCAAAACCTTAAAAGGGATGGTGCATGATAATGTCAACCTTGTCGATGACAGTACATCTTTCATCAACAGATCAGAGATCGAAGAAGCTCTGAAAGACGCGGAGAAGCCGGAATCCGAAGAACCCGCAACGGAGGAGCCGGTCCATGAAGAGACCTCACATGAAGATACGGCCCCTCAGGAAGCACCGCTGATAGATGAACTTCTTGATGAGCCTGCTGCTGAAGCAGAGATCCCTTCCGAAGCATCTGCTGAGGAAGAATTCAATGAAGAACCTTACGAAGAACCACAGGAAGGACCTGCTGAAGAAACATCTGCAGAACAGGAAGAAGATGAGTCTTCAGTCCTTGTCCCTGAAGAAGAAGCATCTACTGAAGAATACATAGTGGAAGAGCCTGCTGAAGGAGAAAAAGCCGAGGAAGAAACTCCCGCAGAGCTCACGCGTGAAGATCTTGGATACAATATCGCTTTCAATACGACCATATCCTGCCTTATCACGAATGCTGCTCTGACGAAATCGCAGGCAAACAAACTGGCCTCGATACTGCACGACGCCTACGCAAGAGCCATAAAGCCGGTACACGGCACCCTCGACGGTGACACTGTATTTGTGCTCGCAACGGGAAAGCAGCCAGTCAATTTTGACGCTTTCGCCGCACTGGCAACTGACGTCATGCAGTATGCCATAATCGACGGAGCGACTTCAGCAACAGGCGCTTACGGACTTCCTGCGGCAAGGGATATGAATAAACCGGAGACCGAATAAATGAAAAAACTCATACTCATAGACGGCAACAGCCTGCTCTTCAGAGCATACTTTGCAATGAGACCTATGGTAACTTCCAAAGGCATGCACACTCAGGGTGTGTTTGCCTTTGTTAATATGCTGAATAAGATAATCGCAGACTATGAGCCATCGCACATCGCGGTAGCCTTTGACATGAAAGGCGGCACATTCAGACATGATGTCTACCAGGAGTACAAAGCCGGGCGTTTAAAGACACCGCCGGAACTCCTTTCACAGATACCTATGATGCATGAAGTGCTTGAAGCTCTCAATATAGCGGTCATCGAAATGCCTCAGTATGAAGCTGATGATATCATCGGTACGATAGCTGCCAGAGCCGAATCCGAGGGCCTCGACACGCTCGTTATTTCCGGTGACAAGGACGAACTCCAGCTTGTCGGTCCGCATGTCAATGTGCTTATAAATAAGCGCGGAATGAGCGAATTTGACCTCTATGATGTAGATGCGATGAAGGATAGATACGGACTTACGCCTAAGCAGTTCATCGATCTGAAGGGTCTCATGGGCGACAGTTCCGATAATATACCGGGAGTGCCGGGAATAGGAGAGAAGAAGGGCATCGCTCTTCTGGAGCAGTACGGCAGCCTGGAGAACCTCATTGACCATGCAGATGAAGTCAAGGGCAAGATGGGAGAGAACCTCCGTGAAAACATTGAAACTGCCAGAATGTCTAAATGGCTGGCTACCATAAACACGGAGTCTCCTGTTGAATTCGAATGGGAAGATCTGGAATACAAGGCGCCAGACATGGAAAAGCTCATCGCCGTATACACAGAACTTGAATTCAGTTCGTTCATAAAGAAACTGCAGTCAGACGACGGACATCAGACCGTTTTAAACGCTGTAGGCGGCAGAACTGAGCTCAGCGAAGGATTCAATGAGAT
>JBGUME010000133.1:0-3923 GCA_045116695.1 Anaerovoracaceae bacterium
TGATCTGACAGAGACCGGTGAGTATGTAAGCGGGGATCTTGATGAGATCTGCGGAAACATAAAGACGCTGCTGACAGAAGGGGTCAGGAAGCGTCTGGTGGCTGATGCCAAAGTCGGATTCCTGCTCTCAGGCGGTCTCGACTCTTCGCTGGTGTGTTCGATCGCCGCAGCGGAGACCGATACTCCTATAAAGACCTTTGCCATAGGCATGGACAAGGATGCCATTGACCTTAAATACGCAAAAAAGGTCGCCGATCATATCGGAAGCGATCATACCGAGGTCATCATAAACAGGCAGGATGTGCTTGACGCGCTTGAAGAAGTGGTATACCTGCTCGGTACCTATGACATCACTACGATAAGGGCATCGATAGGGATGCATCTTGTCTGTAAGGCCATTCATGAACAGACTGACATACGTGTCATCCTTACCGGAGAGATATCCGATGAGCTGTTCGGCTATAAGTATACGGATTTTGCCCCGTCGGCAGAGGCTTTCCAGGAGGAGGCCGCAAAGCGCGTGAGAGAGCTGCATATGTATGATGTCTTGCGGGCTGACCGCTGTATTTCGGGAAACAGTCTGGAAGGCAGAGTGCCTTTCGGCGATCTTGAATTCGTGCGCTATGTCATGTCCATAGATCCGGAGATGAAGCTGAACAAGTACGGCAAAGGAAAGTACCTTCTCAGAAAAGCCTTTGAAGGGGATTATCTTCCGGATGAGATACTCTGGAGGGAAAAAGCGGCCTTTTCGGATGCAGTTGGGCATTCCATGGTAGAAGACCTTAAGGAATATGCCGCAACGCAGTATTCAGATGAGGAGTTTGAGGAAGGCCGCAAAAGGTATGACCATGCGAGACCTTTCACAAAGGAGTCGCTTCTGTACAGGGACATATTTGAGAAGTACTACCCGGGACAGGCGGAGATGGTAACGGACTTCTGGATGCCTAACAGGGAATGGGAAGGCTGTGACGTCGATGATCCGTCAGCCAGGGTGCTGTCAAACTACGGAGACAGCGGAAAATAAAGCGATCAGCTGTGTGAAAAGAGGTGCGATCAGATGGATAAGAAGTACATTTTTGTGACCGGGGGAGTTGTATCCGGACTCGGAAAAGGCATCACAGCAGCTTCTCTGGGCAGGCTTCTCAAAGCCAGGGGACTAAAGGTTGCCGCTCAGAAACTGGATCCATATATCAACGTCGACCCGGGGACAATGAGCCCGTTCCAGCACGGAGAGGTATACGTGACTGAGGACGGCGCTGAGACAGATCTTGATCTCGGACACTATGAAAGATTTATCGACGAGGACCTCAACAGGTTCTCAAACCTTACGACCGGCAAGGTGTACTGGAACGTTCTTAACAAGGAGCGCCGCGGCGAATATCTGGGCAGCACGGTCCAGGTGATCCCGCACATAACAGATGAGATAAAGGAGTTCATCTACAGTGTCGGACGTGAAGGAGACAGCGATGTCATAATAACCGAGATCGGCGGAACGGTGGGAGACATCGAGAGTCAGCCATTCCTCGAAGCGGCCAGACAGGTAAGCATCGAACAGGGCAAAGATAACTGCCTGTTCATTCACGTTACACTGGTGCCGTATATCACAGGCTCAGGAGAACACAAATCCAAACCAACACAGCATTCAGTCAGGGAACTTCAGAACATGGGGATCTCTCCTGACATAATAATAATGAGATCCGACCGTCACATTGATGAGGATATATACGACAAAATATCACTCTTCTGCAATGTCAAAAGGGACTGCGTCATAGAAAATATCACTCTCCCGGTGCTTTACGAAGCGCCTTTGATGCTTGAGAACGCGCATTTCTCATGGATAGTATGCCGCGAGCTCGGCATAGACGCAGGTCCCTGTGACATTGAAGAATGGAAGAATATGGTCGACAGGATCAAAGCCGGCGGGCACCGCGTTACGATCGCGCTGGTCGGGAAATACATAAAGCTGCATGACGCTTATCTTTCCGTCACTGAGGCCCTTAGACACGGCGGATATGAGACAGGCTGCACAGTGGACATAAAGTGGATCGAGGCCGAGGATATCACTACTGAGACGGAGGATGACATTCTGGCTGACGCAGACGGTATCCTGGTGCCGGGCGGCTTCGGCGACAGGGGAATAGAGGGCATGGTCCGTGCCGCCGGTTACGCGAGAAGAAAAAATATACCGTATCTGGGCATATGTCTGGGCATGCAGATCGCGGTCATAGAATATGCCAGAAACGTACTGGGCTTCGAAGATGCTAATTCAGGCGAATTCGATGAGGGAAGCGCACATAAAGTGATCGACCTCATGCCTGACCAGTACGGGGACATACCTAAGGGCGGAACGATGAGGCTTGGAGCGTATCCGTGCGTCGCGACGCCGGGTTCACTGCTTGAGAGGATATACGGATGTGACAGTATCAGTGAAAGACACAGACACCGCTATGAATTCAACAATGAATACAGGGAGCAGTTCACTGATGCAGGCATGCAGATAGCCGGCACCTCGCCGGATGGACGGCTGGTGGAGTCCGTAGCCATTCCCGGGAACGATTTCTTTATCGGTGTCCAATATCACCCGGAATTCAAGAGCAGGCCTAACAGGGCCCATCCGCTGTTCAGGGAATTCGTAAGAGAATCGGGCAAAGGAAGAATAGAAAAAAATAGTTGAATAAACTAAAGGCCTTTGAGTTTTCAAAGGCCTTTTTCATTGAAGGGAATTGTCGATGTGTTGCCAAAAAAAGAATTACACTTTAAAATGAAAGGCGAAATCACGTCTGCGCGACCGGGTTTGCGCAGCACAGAAAAGAGAAAGAGTATATGGCAAAAAGAGAAGATATCAAAAAGGTACTTATTATAGGAAGCGGCCCTATCGTCATCGGTCAGGCAGCTGAATTTGACTATGCGGGTACACAGGCATGTCTTGCGCTGAAGGAGGAAGGCTATGAAGTGATCCTCTGCAATTCCAACCCGGCAACGATCATGACTGACACGTCCATCGCGGACAAAGTCTATATGGAGCCACTTACGCTTGAATATGTTGCAAAGATCCTCAGATATGAGAGGCCTGACGCTATCGTCCCTGGGATCGGCGGCCAGACAGGGCTCAACCTCGCGATGCAGCTCGACCGCAAGGGCGTTCTTGCCGAGTGCAGGGTCAAACTCCTCGGAACTCCGGCAGACTCCATCGAGAGAGCTGAAGACAGAGAACTCTTTAAAGAGATGTGCGAGTCTATAGGTGAGCCTGTGATCCCAAGCGAGATCACTTACAGCATCGAGGAAGCAAAACGCGCGGCAAAGGAGATCGGCTATCCTGTTGTGCTGAGACCAGCTTTCACGCTGGGCGGCACCGGAGGAGGCTTCGCCAATAATGAGGAAGAGCTCGAAGATATCGGCATCAAGGCATTCAATCTTTCCCCTGTGCATCAGGTCCTGATAGAGAAATCAGTGAAGGGATTCAAGGAAATAGAGTTTGAGGTGATGCGCGACGGCACCGACAAGGCCATCACTATCTGCGGCATGGAGAACGTCGATCCCGTAGGCGTACATACCGGCGACTCCATAGTGGTCGCCCCTATACTGTCCCTTAACGATCATGATCTCAAAATGCTCAATGACTCGGCCATAAAGATCATCAGGGAGCTCAAGATCGAGGGCGGATGCAACGTCCAGTTTGCTCTGCATCCGGAAACGAGCGAGTACTACCTGATAGAGGTGAATCCGAGAGTATCAAGGTCATCCGCGCTCGCCTCAAAGGCGTCGGGTTATCCTATCGCAAGGGTAACGGCAAAGATTGCCATGGGCATGACTCTCGACGAGATAGAAGTAGCCGGAGGCCTTGCCTCAACAGAGCCTTCACTCGATTACATAGTAGCTAAGTTCCCTAGATTCCCGTTCGATAAATTCAGTGACGCAAGCAA
>JBGUME010000134.1:0-3480 GCA_045116695.1 Anaerovoracaceae bacterium
TCTGGAAAAGTTTCCACCATGCCGCCTCACTGTTTATGTGCAGTGCGCTGCGCGATTTGTCATAGACCGGGCCTAGCATTGCGGAGAGCATGATGATGAGACCGTTCCACACACCGAATCCTATGTATTTGCTGTTGGCTCCGTGCCATATACCGACGCATAGGAAAACTATGAATGAGGCTATCGCGGTAGTTAAGACTTTTGAAAGGTGCTTGCCGGCACCGGTCTTTCCGAATGACGATCCAGCTATCCCTGCGCTGATGCGCTTTGAAAGATCTGACATCGCGATAGGATAGAATACATAGTTTTTCATCCACGCGCCGAGGGTGATATGCCATCTGCGCCAGTATTCGCTTATGGACTTTGAGAAGTACGGCTGGCGGAAGTTGACCTCGAGTTCTATGCCCATGATCCGGCAGATACCTCGTGAGATGTCGATGCCGCCGGAGAAGTCGGTATAGAGCTGAAGAGCGTAGAGAAGCGAGATGAACAGCACCATCGTTCCTCCGTAGCCCTCAAATTCTGCGGTACCGTTCAGCCCGCCGTTTTCGTAATAAGCCTTGATGGCTCTCCAGGCACAGTCAGCGATAACGAGTTTTTTGAACAGCCCCCAGAAAATGTTCATGATGCCCTGCTTGAAATTGATCCATTCAAGCCTGTGCTCTCCGATGAGCTGGCTGTGCAGCTTGTTATATGAGCTGATCGGTCCCTGGATTATCTGCGGGAAGAAAGAGACGAAAAGAGCGAACTTGAATATGTTCTTTTCAGGTTCAACAGTCTCTCTGTATACGTCGATAAGATAGCCGGTGGCTATGAATGTATAGAAGGATACGCCGAGCGGAAGAAGCAGATGGATCTGCAGCGCTTCGTCAGGCGATCCTCCGAGCAGCATCGCTATGCTGCCGGAAAAGAAATTGAAGTATTTAAGAAGGAAGAGTATGCCAAAATTCAGGATGAGACAGGCGGCAAGGATGCGGCGTCTTTTCTTTTGTGAAGCCTCCTTGAAAGCCTTTTTCTCTTCCTTTGACCACTCGGCCTTGTGATTCTTTACCTCAACTTTTGTATACTTGGAAATGGCGGCCATCTTATTGGCTGCCAGATATATCGTGATTATGGTTACAAGGATGAATACCGTGTACTGAAAACTGTTATAGACATAAAAAAAGCTGCTTGCGATCAGAAGCACTACCCACTGGTATTGCTTCTTTGGAACAGCAAAATAAATGATGCCCGTTATGATCGCAAAAAGTGCAAACGGGAGAGATGTCAATGCCATTCAGTTAGAGCCCCCTCAACTTTTATTTTGCGTTAATCTTATACTAAAACAGGCGCTTCTTCAAGTTGATATATTATCTACTTCGTCCCTAAATATTTCCAGTTATCTGCCTTTTGGATATCATCCTTGACTGTAAACCAATTGGCAGGCAGAAACGCATTTCCATTATTAGTATCTATATGCCAATCATTAGTATATATAAGTTCAGGTTCTCCCTTTTGGTCCTGCAGCAGGCTCAAATCATTACCTGTAAATGGGTTTCTCGGTTTGTCAATGATCCCGGCTGTCGCCATGGCAGGTACATCTGCATTAGAAGACAGGACATCGTTTGTCTCGAACGTATCTGAATCATAGTCTTTTACAAGTAAAACACAATCAAAGAACGAGGAGATCATCTCTCTGTTTTCATTTTTCCCATCTACATACTCGATGACCGGCATTATATCATCTTCTAAATCTCTACCATGATCTGACACTATTATGATACGGGTATTATCGTATACCCCGTTTTTCTTTAAATAGTCCAGCCACTCACCCAGTTTCAGCATTGCCGCAACATTTGTCTGATAATGTATCTGATCGTGCTGATTTTTTATCAGGAGAACATTCCCCTCATCGTCCATTTTTTCATTATAGACTCTTCCAATAGATGAATTATCTACATGCTCAGAAGGTGTATATGATGGCTCCTGAAGCAGCATTGGTTCATGAGTCAAATTATTGCTCATCATCAGAAAAGCACCTTTGTTGTCTTTTTTTATAGTGGTTATGTCGGAAAGATGGCTGAGAACTGCGTAAGACATCAGAAAAGCTTCGTTCATTCCGTCGGCCTCTATATCGCTTTTTATTACTTGCTGCCATTCTCTCTCTTCTCTTTCAGGTGCGTTGAATGTACCCTTTGCATATATCGTTGGCTGTATTACCAGCGGCGAGATCCTGAAAAGGCCATACGGGAAAAAATTCCTTGTACGTATTATTTTTGAAGACTCATCTGTTGTCTCGTATGACAGTTCATCCAGCGAGAATTTCCCCATTGAGATGCTTTTCCTTACATTTGGCATATCATCATATATCGAAAGATCCGGTACCCATCCATATCCGGCATATGTAGGATCGAGTACAGTAACATCGTAACCTGCATCAGAGAAAACCTTGGGCATAACTTTGAGAGCTTCATCATGCTTTTCGACCAGTTTTTTATCATTTCGACGGTTCATCTCTGACGGGATATAGTCATATCCTCCGTACAATCCCGGACAGCCTACATTTGTAAATGTTCCATATGAAAAACTGTTTGAATAATTGGTGAATCCTGAAAAAGATTCCTTCAGCTCCGGTTTCTCATGCATGATAAAAGGAATAAAGTGCCCTATCTGCCTATCCATCATTATAACTACAACATTTTTCCCGTTTTTGCTGAGTTCTATTTCAGGCTCGCTTTCAGACGCTGCTCTTATAGCAGGCGCAGACTTTGCCAGCACGCTGTGAATGGTTGCGATGTTGATCCCTGACATTATCAGCATTGCCAGACACATCGCCACAGAAAGCGCTTTTACGATAGATATCCGTTTTATAAACACAAAAGCCGCAATTGCCGCAGCGATCATAAGAACGGCTGCATTCAGAAGCATATTCTTCATTCCCACTGCAGGAACGGTATCATAGACCAGCGTGCTTGACATGTTGCCATAACCCTTGCCGAAAAACATATAGTCTATTGTAGCCACAGCTGTAGCGACAGCCATGACCATGCTGAAAACTGTTTTCCCCTTCCTGGATGCAAGGCGGTAAAAAATGCCAAACCAAACGAAAAATGTACCGAATGCAATTGCAAAGGCGCTTACTAAATACCAATACGGAGAATACCAGTTTGCGATACTGATGAACTCTTCAGCAGAATCTCCTATCACAGCGGAAGGTATCAGCAGTCCCGTAATAAGCGTCATAAACGCACACGAAGAATAAAAAACCGCAGATGCTTCTTTATCGTTTATTGAGTCAGATATATGCGTTTCTTTTTTCGGAATGACCGGGATCTGCATGCAAAGAAGCGCTGCTATGACTATAGCCTGAGCTCTTCTGCTATGCATAGGACAAATAAATATAACCATCACCAGCAGTATCACGCCTGTTACAGAGCACAATATCTTCAGGACTTTTTCAGGATTTGGTATCTTGTAGAAGATGTTCTTGATAAGAGAGAA
>JBGUME010000135.1:0-5315 GCA_045116695.1 Anaerovoracaceae bacterium
GGCGCGGTCAAGAATGTCGGACTGCTCCATTTCTGCGATCTCGAAAAAGCGTTCAACGAGGATCCGGAGATCAGCGAGGATAAGATCATCGAGATGGTAAAGACCTGCACAGGTCTTCATACGGCTGACGACATGTTCGGAAGCGACGCGTACAAACGCTATCTCATAGCGGTGACCGCCTTCGACTTGTTCAAGAAGCTCAAGGGGAAGGAGGTATAGACATGATCAGTTGCATAGTAAACGGCAAGAAAAGGTCATTCGATATCGACCCTACAAAGAGACTCCGCGAGATGCTGCTCATGAACGGCAACTTTGCCGTCCGCGACAGTGATGACGCGGAAGGCTTCTGCGGAAGCGACACCGTGCTGCTCAACGGCACACCGGTGTTCTCCAACCTGGTGCTCGCGGGTGAAGCGGAAGGCTGCGAGATAGTGACTCCTGACAGCCTCGGAGACTCCATGCACCTTTCGATAGTGCAGCAGGCTCTCGTAGACGCGGGAGTCGTACAGAGCGCGTACAATGCTCCGGCAGCCGCTCTTCTGATGACATGGCTGTTCGATCAGAACCCTATGCCGTCAAGAGAAGAAGTGAAAGACGTGCTTTCCGGTATCTTCATCCGTGACGCGGGTTATGAGCACTACTATCTGGCTGCAGACCTCATCAAGGAAAAACTGGCGACCGGAAAATACAAAAGCGAGATAGCGCCTGAATTCAGGCCGAATCTCAAAGCAGTGGGCAAGGTGATGCCTAAGATCGACGCGCCTCAGCTGGTATCCGGCGAGAGGGCGTTCGTAGAGGACTATGTGGATGACGACACTTGCTATATGGTCGTTCTCCGCTCGCCTTATGCTCATGCTTATGTCAACAAGGTAGATACATCAAAAGCAGAAGTTCTCCCGGGAGTCATAAAGGTCATCACAGCTTACAACTGCTCTGACGCCACATACATGTCCGCAGGACAGGGCAACCCTGAACCGTCTCCTCATGACAGAAGGCTTCTCAACAAGAAGGTTAGACATGTAGGCGACCGTGTGGCCGCTATCGTCGCTGAGACGCTTGAAGAAGCGATAAAGGCACGTGACCTCATCGAGGTGGAATACGAGCCTCTGGAGGCCGTATTTACGGTCGAGGAAGCCATGGCGGAAGGCGCTCCGCTGGTGCATAACGGCAGAGTGCAGTACAACGCCGGCGCTCCTGACGATCTCGATGAATACAACGCCAAACTGTCCGGCGACGAGAGAGAGGGCAAAGTGGTTTACCAGTTCCCTCTGCACGGCGACATTCTGCACAATGTGGCTGCCGCGAACCACGGCGGTATAGGCGATGTAGACAAGGCTTTTGCCGAGGCTGACGCTGTAGTCGAGGCCACATACCAGACGAGCCAGATACAGCACACACCGCTTGAGACCCATATCTGCTTCTCAACGCTTGAGAACGGAAGACTCATTATCTATGCGAGTACGCAGGTACCATACCACGTGCGCCGCATCGTCAGCTGGGTCACGGGACTTTCGGAAAACAAGATACACGTAATAAAGACCAGAGTCGGCGGCGGATACGGCTCCAAGCAGGACATCCTGGTAGAGGATCTGACCGCTTACGCCACATTCGTGACAGGCAGACCGGTGCTTTATCACAATACTCGTGAAGAGGAGTTCATCGCAAACTCCACCAGGCACCCGATGCGCGTTCACGTCAAGATGGGCGGAAAGAAGGACGGTTCCATCACGGCCATCTACATGAAGGTAGACGCCAACACAGGGCCTTACGGAAACCACGCGCTGACAGTGCCTATGAACAGCTGCTCAAAGACTTTGCCGCTGTTCAAGTGCGACAACATGAAATACGATCTGACGATCTACTATACAAACACGCCTCCTGCGGGAGCCTATCAGGGTTATGGCACGCCTAAGGGCACATACGGTCTCATGATGGCCATGTGCGAGCTCGCCGAAAAACTGGGAGTGGACTACAAAGACATGGTCATCAAAAACCATGTTGAAGAAGGCTACATGCTCGAGATCCTGAAGGGACTGGGCGAAGGCCGCGAAGGTAACGTCGTACCTGTAGGATCGTGCGGGCTCAGAGAAGCGGTCGAAAAGGGCTGCGAGATGATAGAGTGGGGCAAGCATGAGGAAAGCGGTGATCCTGACTGGAAGATAGGCAAGGGTTTCGCGATGATAATGCAGGGCTCCGGCCTTCCGGAACTCGATCACGCGAACGCCATAGCCAAGCTGGAGATGGACGGCTCCATAATCGTCCTCTCCGGGGCTGCGGACATCGGCACAGGCCTTGACACCATAATCGCAAAGGTAGCGAGCGACATACTCTGCGTGCCTATGGAAAGGATAACGGTCCTTTCCGGAGATACAGACTCCGGAGCCTTTGATACAGGTTCGTATGCTTCGTCAGGAACCTTCTTCAGCGGCAATGCCGCAGTAGTGGCATCCACCAATCTGAAGGATAAGATCCTTGATGAGGCCGCATATCAGCTGGGAGAAGAGCTCGATGACATGGAGATCGACTGGCCGGGAGTTATCAGATCCAAGAAGACCGGTAAAGAGTTATCGTATTACGACATCATCCACACGGCTACATCAGGCACGGGACGCGGACATCTTATAGCGCCGGGAAGCTTCACTACAGCGGCTTCCTCCGTACCGTACGGAGCGCATTTCGCTCAGGTAGCGGTCAACGTAAGAACAGGAGAAGTCAAGGTCCAGAAGTTCTATGCCGTGCAGGATGCCGGCACTCCGATCAATCCGGAGGCAGCGCTCTGCCAGATGTACGGAGCCTCGCTCAAGTCCATCGGCCATACCCTGTACGAGGACATGATACTCGACAAGGACGGACGCTGTGTAAACGCCACAATGACGGATTATGGAGTCCCGATGATAAGCGAGCAGCCTGACGATTTCAAGGCAGTGCTCATAGACGTCAACGACGCGCACGGACCATTCGGCGCGAAGTCAATATCGGAGATCGCGTGCAACGGCGCGGCTCCGGCCATAGGAAACGCCATCCACGACGCATGCGGCGTATGGATGCGCAGCTGGCCTATGACACCTGAAAAGATACTGAGAGAACTTGGAAAGATATAGTGAAGGGAGGATGAAACATGCTTTTAGTAGGTAACGGTCAACTTATCACTAGAGATCCGGAATTCCCTTATCTTAAAGACGGCGCTGTCGTTATCGACGGTGAAGTCATCAAGGATGTGGGAAGCCTGGCGGATATGAAGAAGGCTTATCCTGATGCCGAATTCGTAGACGCAAAAGGCGGCGTTATCATGCCGGGTCTTATCAACGCACATACTCATATCTATTCAGGCCTTGCGAGAGGCCTGGCGATCGAAGGCCATAACCCGACCAACTTCTTCGAGATACTCGACGGAATGTGGTGGAACATCGACCGCCATCTGACGATAGACGGCACAAAAGCCAGCGCGTACGCGACCATTCTCGACTGCATCAGAGACGGCGTTACGACCATCTTTGACCATCACGCAAGCTTCTGCGAGATACCGGGGTCGCTGTTCGCGATCAAGGATGTTGCCAAGGAACTTGGCATGAGATCCTGCCTCTGCTACGAAGTATCCGAGAGAGACGGCGAGCAAAAGACTATGGAGGCCATCAAGGAGAACGCTGACTTCGCCAAGTGGGCCATCAAGGAAGACGATGACATGATCAAGGCCATGTTCGGCGGCCACGCGCTCTTCACCATCTCCGACAAGACATTCGAGAAGATGGTAGAGGCTAACGACGGTATGACCGGCTTCCATATCCACGTTTCAGAGGGCATGAACGACGTTTATGACAGCATCAGAAACTATGGATGCAAGCCTATCAACAGACTGCTCTACAACGGCATCCTCGGAGAAAAGACACTCCTGGGACACTGCATCCATGTTAGCCCGGCCGAGATGGACATCATCAAGGAGACAGGCACGATGGTAGTCAATAACCCTGAGTCCAACATGGGCAACGCGGTAGGCTGCGCGCCTGTCCTGAAGTTCTTCGAAAAGGGCATCACCGTGGGAATGGGTACCGACGCGTACACCCATGACATGCTTGAGAGCCTTAAGGTATTCCTGATCATCCAGAGACATAACGCCCAGATGCCTAACGTCGCCTGGATGGAGGGAACCAGCATGCTCTTCGACAACAACCGCAAGATCGCTGCCAAGTACTTCAAGAAGCCTCTTGGCATCCTGAAGGCAGGAGCCGCCGCGGACGTCATCGTGATGGATTACAAGCCGTTCACACCGTTCTCGGATGAAAATATCGACGGTCACATGATCTTCGGCTTCATGGGCAAGAACTGCAGAACAACGATCATCAACGGAAAGGTCCTGTACAAAGACAGAGAATTCGTAGGTATAGATGAAGAGGCGATCAACGCCTGGACTCTGGAGCAGAGCAAGAAGCTCTGGGGCGAACTCAATCACAGAGTTTATTAGTCAGCGCTGAGGAGGGATGATTATGAGTGACATTATGAGACCTATGCCGTATAAGCACCTTCTTGACTGGGTACTTGAGGAGTACGGCAAGAGCAAAAGCATTTTCGGTGTTTCCAAGATGGTGAAACACACAAACGGCCAGGCGCTCCCGATCTTCGATGAAAAGATCGAGTCGCCATACGGACCTGCGGCCGGCCCTAACACACAGCTGGCCCAGAATATCATCGCGTCATATGTAGCGGGTTCAAGATTCTTCGAACTCAAGACCGTACAGGACATGGATGGTCCGGACCTCGCGGCGTGTGTCGCAAAGCCTTGCATAACTGCACACGATGAGTGCTACAACTGCGAGTGGTCGACGGAGCTCTATGTACATCAGGCGTTTGATGAATACGTAAAGGCATGGTTCATCTGCAAGATCCTCGCAAAGGAGCTGGGGCTTGGTGATCCTGACGGTTTCGTGTTCAACATGTCCGTAGGTTATGACCTCGAGGGCATCAAGAAGAACAAAGTGGATACATACATCGACGGCATGAAGGACGCTTCGGAGACAGAGGTGTTCAAGGACGCTATGGCTGTATCCCTTCAGGCTGTAAAGGACGGCAAATTCAAAGTCGTTGATGAGGAATTCGTAAAGTCGATTCCGGCAAGGATATCCGGATCGATCACTGAATCGACGCTGCATGGATGCCCGCCTGATGAGATCGAGAGGATAGCCTCCTATCTGATCAAGGAGAAGGGCCTTAACACATTCATCAAGTGCAATCCTACGCTGCTGGGCTATGAGTTTGCCAGAGAACGCCTCGATTCACTCGGATTCAGTTATATCGCGTTTGACGACCACCACTTCCTTGAG
>JBGUME010000136.1:0-2549 GCA_045116695.1 Anaerovoracaceae bacterium
CCTTGCATGATGCTGGGCTATCTGGGCAGAGAGCCGATGTTTGAGAACGGGCGCTTCTTTACCGGTGACCTCGGATGGTTTGACGAAAGGGGCAGACTTCATCTGAAGGGCCGCAAGAATGACGTGCTGGTTCTTTCCGACGGAGACAAGATCTTCTGCCCTGAATACGAGGAATCTCTTGAGCAGATGTGCGGCCTTCCTGATCTGGGTGTCATCCTGAAGGATGGAGAGGCCGTGCTGGTAGTCGGTTCTTGTCCGAAGGATCCTGCCATTACGGCAGACATAAAGAAGAAACTTATAAAAGAAGTCGACAGATTCAACAAGAGCATCCCGCATTCACGGCAGATAAGCGATGTCATAATGACGCCGGAGATCCTTCCGCGCACAGTTACCGGAAAGTTAAAGAGGCACGAACTTCAGGAATTATATAAATAGAATCAAATATAAAAGCGGCGCTCCCACGGGAGCGCCGTTTTTCATTTCACTTCTGTTCTGCCGGCAACATACAGTTGCGGGTGTAAATGTACCCGATGATTATAAAGGTGGCATTGACCGCCCAGCTTACCGGGAAGATTATCATTATGGAGAGCCAGGTATGGTAAATCTGAAAGCCCGTAAACACCCAGATGATACGAACGCCGCAGACACATATGAGCGTTGTAAGCGCCGGCACCAGCGACTTTCCGAGGCCTCTCATGGCTCCGGACAGATTGTCCATCAGCACGTTGAGCGTTTCAGCATAGAGGAGGAGTTTTACCCTCAGCATTCCCGCTTCTATTACCTCCGGTTCGTTCGTGAACAGTCCCAACAGAGGTCTCGCGAAAATGAGCAGCAGGGCTGAGAGCACCATGGTAAAGGTCCAGCTGACGAGCAGGGTCTTGCGCACCACCTCGCGGCATCTCGCGTACTTTCCTGCACCGTAGTTCTGCCCCACAAAAGTCACCAGTGTCTGTGTGAACGCGTTGACCACAAAGAATCCGAATATCTCTATATTGAAAGCCGCGGAAGATGCCGCCATATAGGCAGCGCCGAGGCTGTTTATCGCAGACTGTATGCATATATTGGATATTGAAAAGACTGCGCTCTGAAGGCCGGCAGGCATTCCGATTTTCAGGATGGCCGCCAGGTCATCCTTGTCGATGCGGATCTTTGATACATTCACGTGTATGACGCTGTCTTCATTTCTCAGGAAGTGCAGCAGAAGCATCGAGCTGATGGCGTTAGCCAGAACGGTCGCGATCGCTACCCCGTCCACATCCATTCCCAGCACCAGAACGAAGAAAAGGTTTGCCGCCACGTTGAAGATGCCTCCTATCGTGAGACAGATAAGAGGCGTCCTTGTATTGCCGTTGCTCCTGAAGATGGCAGCCTCGAAGTTGTATAGCATTATGAATGGAACTCCGCTGAAATATAGCCTCAGGTATGTTACCGAGTAGTCTTTTACCTCAGCCGGAACGCCTAGCAGATCGATGATCGGAACAGCTATTATATTGCCTAGCACGCCAACGAAAACTCCCGCCGCCAGAGCAAACGCCATTGAAGTCCTGACTGCGCTCTTTGCTTTATCCGGTTCCCTCGCTCCTATGTTGTGAGCTATCAGCACATTTGTGCCGACAGAGATACCAACGAAGAAATTGACCAGCAGAGATACGACCGGTGTATTGCTGCCGACCGCTGCCATGGCTTCCATGCTCGCGAACTTGCCGACCACAGCGATATCCGTCGCGTTGAAGAGCTGCTGCAGCATGCTCGTCAGCATGAGCGGGATCGCAAAAAGAAGGACCTTGTCGACTATGGTGCCGCTCGTCAGGTCCGGATCAGAAGGTATTCTCTTTTTCAAAAGGCTGTTACTCATTACACTGTAATTCTATACCTCTAACCTGTGTAATGCCACAAAAAAGGCGCCCCGGAGGGAGCGCCATTCATAATTATATCCCGGATTGCGAAGTCTACCACATGTTCTCGTCAGGAATATGCTCGATCGTCGGATCAAGAGGCTCCTCGCGGAGTACCGTACGCATGTACTGGCTGAACTCGTCGCGGATCGCCTGTCTTGTGTAGACTCTCGGATCGCAGAGGTCGTGGCATACCCATACGACGTGGATGCCTCTCTCGCGGCCCTGCTCTTCGAACATACCGTGGAGACCGTCGAGAGCCTTGCAGCTCATGTGTTCCCACATCATTACCATGTCGGCGTTCATGATCTCGCAGAACTCCCAGAGCTCATCGACGAGCACCTTGTATCCGCCATGTGTACGGTTACGCATGATCATGTTCTCATTGAGCCATGCCATGTCGTACCATGCCTTCTCTCTGTTCTCAGGAGTATCCACTTCGGCGATCATGTCGGTGTTGACCATCGACAGCATGTCTGTCAGAGGAACTACGCCCCAGCAATGCATCATCCAGTAAAGCATGTGGATGTTGTACTGCGGCTGCACGCCCCAGACGATACATCTGTGCCTGTACTCAGGGCAGATCATGGTCTTCTTCTTGTAGCCCTGCTCGACGAGCTTGCTGATCTTCTTGTCCTTAGGCGGGAAGAGCGG
>JBGUME010000137.1:0-2485 GCA_045116695.1 Anaerovoracaceae bacterium
GGCGTGGGGCGGCTACAGGGAGATCCTAAAGAATAACCCTGAGGACTATTACAACGCGTTCTGCCAGATGGTGTTTGCTCTTGAGTGCCTCAGAGCCGGTGTGGAGTTCAAAACGGATATCTATGACTTTGATGCCGTAAAGCCGTGGGAAAGTGAAATTAGGGCGATACTCGTCAGAAGGCAGACCGATGCCTGCGCTGACTGGAAGGCGTTCGCAGAGAAGCTCTCCGGTCATGAGGTGCCGGACTTTGACATAGAAAAATACCAGAGCGATTATTCCGAAGCGGAAGAGGACGCAAAGGATGAGACTTTCCTGGGACGCTTCACGATCGCGGCTCTCGCTCAGAAGAGCATGGTCACCAACAGGATATTCAACTCGGGCAACATGCTTGCCGGTGTTTCCGTGGACTTCGATAAAAAAGGCTTCCGCGGCATAAGGGACTTCCGCAAGCTCGCAAAAGAGCACGAGAGGAGGGTTGCTAATGAGTAAGTTCAGACGCGTCCTCAATGTGCTGTCAGGCATCGGAATGATCCTTGTGGGCGCATTGCTCATGCTTATGGATACTTCGGGCGGGCTCAGATGGGTGCTCCTCTTCATACAGATAGGTATGACTTTCAGGGGGCTGGGCTCACTGTATTACTATCTTAAGATGGCCAGATACATGGTCGGGGGCCGGAGCGTCCTGTACAGAGGAATGATCTATCTGGATCTGGGTGTTCTTGCGGGGAGCCTTTTCGATCATCCTGTCACCTATACGGTGATCTATCTGGCGGCAATACATGTATTTGCCGGGATCGTGGGTATAATGAGAGCGAGAGAGTCCATGAAGATCGGAGGCCACTGGAGGCTGAAGATGGCATACGGAGTGACGGGCCTGCTGCTTGCGGCCGCTGTCGTGGCAGCCGGAGTCGTTCTTGGCCGTCCGGAAGTCGCCGCATACGTGTACGGAGCGGGACTGATATATTCGGCGATCCTTCGTATCGCGGGCGCGTTCAGGCGTACGGATATCGTATATATACAATAAGGGGAAGTAAAAAATGAGTGAGATCAATGACAATGAAATGAAGCATGCGCTGAAGCAGGCTGAAAAGAAAGGCAGGCGCAAAGGCCTGTGGGCAAAGATACGCAATTTCTTTCTGGGTATCATTTGCGGCATGCTCATACTGACGCTGTTTACATCGTACATGCACGGGCTTGCCATAAAGGATACTTTCAAGGCGCTGTTCACGACTGAGACGGCCGTCGAGGATCACGACCTCACGCTCATCAATCATCGCATATTCGGCTACAAGGTCGCCGATTTTGCGGATGCCATACTGGGCGATGAGGAGCAGCTGAAGAAACTCGAGGTCTATTCGCGCGAGGTCTCCGACGTGGCGACACTGACGCAGGCAGGCCTGTTCAAGCTCAAGGCGTTCTCCAAGTACCAGTACATTACGTACAACGGGAAGGCGATCTATACAGTCGACCTGAGCGGCCTGTCGGCAGATGACATAACGCTCGATGAGGAAACGAAGGTCGTGACCATGAAGGTGCCGGAGCCTGTGCTTGAGCCTATCAATATACCGAGTGAAGATATACAGTTTGGCGATGTTCAGAGAGAGACTGTATTCGCATTCGGCGATATCAAGCTGACACCGGAACAGCAGGCAGAGGTGGAGACTGCTGCAAAGGACAAGATGCTGGAAAAGCTCGAGGCGGAAAACGTGGCAGAAGACGCAAAGGCCGCTGCAGAGCACTCCATCTGGGAGATCTTCCAGCCGATGATCTCCAGCCTGTCATCGAAATACACACTGAAGGTCGAGTTCAAGTAGAGTGATAAGAAAAAGGGCAGTTTCATTATTGATCATGGCGCTTATCCTGGCGGCGGCATTCGTGCCGCTGCAGTATGCGTATGCGGATACTGCGGATGGCTCGCAGTCATCGTTTGAATACAAAAATTTTGGTGATCAGGAAACGTATAAGAAAGCGCTCGACAGCAGGATGCACCGTGTCTATTCGGTCATAAGCGGAGCGATAGATGATGCAGCTACCATCCCTATCCCGGGACTTGTGAGCACATCCACTAGATCCGGCGGCGAGGAAAACGAATCCTCATCATTCGTGCCGCAGGGCATCTGCCAGGCAGATAAATACATACTGATCACGGCCTATCACTCAAAAAAGAAACAGAATTCGGTGGTATATGTCGTGGACGCGGAAGGACGGTCACTGGTATCCACTCTTACGCTGCCAAACAAATATCATCTGGGCGGCATTGCCTTCGACGGTAAAAACATATGGCTTACAGGCGATACCTCCGACAAGTACACAGGCGAGCCTTTTGTCCAGTACATCAGCTATGAGGACTTTGCCCGTATGATAGAAGAGCCGGTTTATGAAGTCGGGACTGACGAGATATCGGGACCGGTGTACATCAAGAACAAACCATCATTCCTGGAGTGCGATAACGGCATTCTCTGGGTGGGCACATACATCGGAAGA
>JBGUME010000138.1:0-5529 GCA_045116695.1 Anaerovoracaceae bacterium
TCCATGAAGCCCGGAGCGATATACTGACCGGATGCGTCTATCACTTTGGTGCCATCTCCTATGCACTGGGCGGCATCGCCCACCAGAGCTATGCGGCCTTCAGCTATAGCGACGTCGATGCCTTCCTGGATCTCACATGTGCAGACATTGACCAGCTTCGCGTTTTTGATGACCGTATCGGCCTTTTCAACACCCATGGCAACGTTTGCCATTTTGAGTGTCACTTCATAGAGTGGTTTTTTACAGAATTTGTTCAGCATCAGGGTCCCTCCTTTTCTATCAAAACAGGGGGCATAATGCCCCCTGAAAAATTAACGTTTTCTCGATGCCTTTATAGCTTTGTCCATCTTGCGCTCCGCATCGCGCTTGGCCTCAGCCTCACGCTTGTCGTAGTTCTTCTTTCCGCGGGCCAGCCCCAGCTCTACCTTGCATCTGCCGTGTTCGTCCAGATAGACGGACAGCGGGACAAGCGTCAGGCCCTGCTGAGTCTTGACCGTGCCGTACAGTTTATTTATCTCTTTTCTGTGCATCAGAAGAGTGCGCGGCCTCAGCGGGTCGACATTGAAGCGGTTGCCCTGCTCATAAGGAGCAATGTGCATGCCCGTCAGGATCAGCTCGCCCTTGCTGGTGATCTTGGCATAGCTTTCCTTTATGCTGCACGAGCCTTTGCGGATCGACTTTATCTCAGTTCCGGTCAGCACGATGCCCGCCTCATAACGCTCCTCGATGTGATAATCATGGAACGCCTTCTTGTTATTCACGATGACCTTGCGTGTACGTTTTGTCATTAGAATGTCTTTATCTGATTGAACGGGAAGAGTCTTACAACAACTTTGCCCCTGATAGCGTCCCTAGGGACGTCGCCGACCTCAAAGCGCCGCGAATCGACGCTCCCCGCGCGGTTGTCACCCATGCAGAAGTAATAGCCTTCCGGAACGGTATATGTTTCACCCTCCGCCGGTCTCTCGAACGCCGGGGTGTAGCCGTCGCGCAGGTAGTTCTCGATGTACGGCTCGCCGTTGATGTACAGCTGATTGTCCGAGATCATTATCTGATCGCCCGGCAGACCTATGACGCGCTTGATAAGCAGTTTGTCTCTTCCCGAATCCTCATCGGTGAGAGAACTCTGGAATATGATGATGTCGCCGCGCTCTGGATCGTGCTTCTTATACGCCTGGCGGTACATGATCATGTAGTCGTTCTCATGGAGAGTGTCTTCCATGGAAGTCTGCTTTACGATGGTCGGTCTTATGAAGTAGAGTACCGCGCTTGCCAGCAGCACTGCGATCACAATGTCTATGAGCAGGCTCTTGAGGAAACTGCCGGAGCCTTCACTTGCAGGCACATCTTCCGCGTGCTGATCTACGGACGCTCCGCTCCAGAAGTCCTTGCGGTCCTCTTCTTTCATTGTCGATGTATGGTTGCTCTGTTTGTATCTGTCTGATCTCATTTTCTTTCCTTATCAATAAATGTATTTTCCGCCGAGTCCGGTAAAGATCTCGCGGAAGCGTTTAGGGACCGGCGCGTCGAAAGCTCTCCCGGCCAGATAGCCGAGGCTTTCGGATCCTGCCGCGGAGTCGAGGAATTCCACTCTGTCCGCGTGCAAAAGCTGAGTCGTCAGTCCGTAGTGTGCCTTGATGTAATCGTTGACAGCGGCCGCGCCTTTTGTGGCGTACTTGCTGTCACCGATGAGCGGATGGCCTGTGCTGGCCAGGTGCGCTCTTATCTGGTGCGACCTTCCGGTCACGAGCTCTACCTCGCAGAGAGTGGCGGTCAGGCCGCTTCCGAAACGCAGGACCTCCAGCGGACGTACGATGGTCTCGATATCCTTGCCCTCACCGCCGGATAAGATCTCTACTTTGTTGGCGTCTTCATCCTTTACAAGTGAGCCGCCAAGATGCATTTCTTCTTTGATCTCTCCGCAGGCTATGGTCAGATAGAACTTGCGGATATCGTCTTCGCGTATCATGCGGCTGAGCTCGCGCATGGCGGCTGCGGTCTTGCCGAACAGGACTATGCCGGTCGTGTTTCGGTCAAGCCTGTTGACCGGCGCCGGCACAAA
The DNA here is from genome assembly GCA_045116695.1 of Anaerovoracaceae bacterium. Taxonomy (GTDB): domain Bacteria; phylum Bacillota; class Clostridia; order Peptostreptococcales; family Anaerovoracaceae; genus Crickella. The sequence continues at coordinate 2,063 of JBGUME010000138.1, forward strand.
GACCTTTTCGTTTCTCGGGTCGTAGGCGCCTGTCTCGATCAGATAATCTTTCACCTGGTTCGCCAGATGGTCCTTTTTCTCGTGCGAATCGCCGTGGGTAAGCAGCCCGAAAGGCTTGTTCACCATCAGCACATCGTCATCCTCGTAGACGGTGCCGAAAGTGCGCTTCGCGTGTCCGCTGTGTCCGCTTTTAGGTGACCCGGCGCCGAAGCGCTCAAGAGCCTCGTCCGTCAGGTACAGCGTCAGGACTTCGCCTTCATTCAGTATGTACGATTCGTTCCTGTGCTTGCCGTCGACCTTGACGTCCTTTCTGATGGCCTTGTATACCTCGCTCAGGGATGCCCCCGGAAGGTATTTTCTCAGAAAGCGGTCAAGCCTGCGGCCCGAATCGTTTGACGTGATTATGATCTCCCGCATGGTCCTCCTGCGCACTAACCGGCGCACACAAAATCTCAATATATTCTAACACGCGCGGGCCGCTTCCTCAACACAGATACATTGCAAATACGCGTCATGCTCGGTATACTTAAGACGGTAAAAAAAGGCGCGTTGCGAAACGGCGCCGCACGCAGCAAATGCTCCGGCAGCGAGCGTGACAGCGAGCAGAGGAGATTTGCGACGAGATGCGGCATACCGCATCAGAGGTAAGGAGAGCACCATGCTAAACGATTATAATCTCACCATGCTGACGGATTTCTATGAGATCACGATGGCAAACGGTTATTTCAACTCGGATATAAAGGACGCGGAGGCGTGCTTCGACGTTTTCTTCAGACGCGTACCTGACGGCGGCGGTTTCGCCATCATGGCAGGTCTGGAGCAGATCATCGCTTACATGAAGCGCCTCAGCTTCACGGAAGAAGACACGGAATATCTCAGAAGCAAAAACTGCTTCAGCGAGGAGTTCCTGGACTTCCTTCTCAACTTCAAGTTCAAGTGCGACGTCTGGTCGGTGCCTGAGGGCTACCCGATATTCCCGCACGAACCTGTCATGATAGTCAAGGGACCGCTGATCCAGGCACAGTTCGTTGAGACGTTCATACTGATGCAGTTCAACCATCAGAGCCTGATCGCGACCAAGTCCAACAGGATCGTAAGAGCCGCACAGGGAAGACCGGTCATGGAGTTCGGCACAAGAAGAGCTCACGGAGCTGACGCCGCGGTATACGGCGCAAGGGCTTCATACATCGCCGGCTGCGTCGGAACGGCATGCACGATCGCGGACAGGAACCACTTCGTTCCGGCTCTCGGCACAATGGCTCACAGCTGGGTACAGAGCTTCGACAGCGAATACGAGGCATTCCGCAAATACACGGAGATCTATCCGCAGAACGCGACACTGCTGATCGACACATACAACGTACTCAAGTCGGGACTGCCTAACGCCATAAAGGTCTTCAAGGAACTGAAGCCTGAAAGGATGGGCGTCCGCATAGACTCCGGAGACATCACATACCTCACAAGAGAGTGCCGCAAGGTGCTCGATGAAGAGGGCCTCACGGACTGCAAGATCGTCATCAGCAACTCGCTCGACGAATACATCATCAGAGACGTTATCCTTGAAGGCGCCAAGGTCGATTCCTTTGGCGTTGGCGAAAGGCTCATCACCGCGAGGTCTGAACCGGTATTCGGCGGCGTTTACAAGCTGTCCGGCATCTGGAAGAACGGCGAGATGATCCCTAAGATGAAGATCTCCGAGAACGTTGAGAAGATCACAAATCCGGGCTTCAAGAAAGTCGTAAGATTCTACGGCAACGACCACGGCAAGGCGCTGGCGGACGTTATCATGCTCAGAGATGAGCCGCTGCCTGACGGCAAGCCGTTCGAGATATTCGACCCTAACGCCGTATGGAAGCGCAAGGTGCTTTACGATTACACGGCAGTCGAGCTCCTGGTACCGATCTTTGAGAAGGGCGAGCTGGTCTACAAGGAGCCGACTATCGAAGAGATCAAGAAGACATGCGCGGAGCAGGTGGACAAGCTCTGGGGAGAGTCACTCAGATTCGAGAACCCGCAGACATACTATGTCGACCTCAGCAAACCGCTGTGGAACCTCAAGCACGATCTGCTCAACAAATACGGCGCGGACAATCTGTAATGAACAGATTTAAAAAGTATTACAACAAGAAATATTTCCAGATATCGATATACGCAATAGGGACGGCGCTGTCTGTTTTTGTGCTGGGTCTGATCATATACTATCTGGCCGGCAAGAGCGGAGCAGCGCTTTCGTTCGTGTCGGGAGTGATCAAACCGCTTGTGCTCGGACTCGCGTTCACGTATCTGCTCAGCCCGATCGTGGCGAAGATCGAGAAAAAACTGCAGGCGTCATTCGGCAAGTTGGGGTTTTCAAGAGCCCTAGCGGTGGTATTGACATATTTCATAATCTTTGCTGCGCTGCTTTGCCTTCTCGGCATAATGGTCGTCACCATCACAAAGAGTCTGTCTGCCTTAAATCTTGAGGATATCAGGCTGATGCTGATTGGCCTGGCCGACCAGTTCTCGAAATTCTGGGATACCATAGAGAAAACTCTGTCAGGACTGAACATCAATCTCGGCAGTATGGGAGACTTCCTCGGAGGCGTTTTTAACGGCATAAAGGAGGGAGCCGCAACACTTCTGTTCGCGACCATCTTCGCGATCTATTTCCTGATCGACAGAAATATCTTCATATACTGGAAAGATGTTCTGCAGACATTTACAAGCGAAGACACAAGGACAAAGCTGAATGCGTTTGCCGCAGACGCAAACCGCGTATTCTCCGGATACATAAGAGGGCAGTCGCTTGACGCGCTGCTGGTCGGCACCATGGTGTCGATAGCGATGCTTATAGCCGGTATCCCTTACGCCCTGGTGATCGGTATACTGACGGGTATAGGTAATCTGGTGCCTTATGTAGGACCGGTCGTCGGATTCGGCTCGCTGATCATCGTATCGCTGGCTGAAGGCTCGATAAGCAAACTGATCATAGGCGTTGTCATTCTTGCCATAGTTATGTTCATTGACGGCAATGTTATAAACCCGAGGATGCTGAGCAGCAATGTGGAGGTTCATCCGGTGCTGGTCATCGTCGCGCTGCTGGCGGGCGGCAAGATCGGCGGAGTTGTCGGCATGCTTGTAGCCGTACCTGTTGCGGCGCTTCTCAAACTGCAGTTTGAGAAATATGTCGACAGGAAAAAACGGCTTAAGGAAGAGCTGCAAAAGACTGACTGAAAACTAAACCGACAGTATATTGACAGTAGTAAAAATAATTGTATAATGAAGAGCGGCTTAGAGATATGCCGCTCTTCATCACTTGTGGGGGTGTAATGGTTTCGACAGGTGTGTGGAACAAAGATAAGCGAGCCGTGGCGGTGATCCACGTAAAAAGTACCCGTTAAGAAGAAACGCTAAAACAAACAACAACTTCGCACTGGCTGCATAGTTCAGCCCCGCGCGTCGGCCCTTCGTCACCTGCAGCGAAGGAA
>JBGUME010000139.1:0-2348 GCA_045116695.1 Anaerovoracaceae bacterium
CTGCGGAGAATACGACAGCGTAGACGCCTGCGCTGAAGCGTTGCTCTCAGTCACAGAGACTATAGAACCGGATCCTGAGATCACTGCACGTTATGAGGAGCAGTATCAGAAATTCCGCAGGATATATCCTGCACTCAAGGGCGTATTTCCTGAACTGCGTTAGGAGGCCATATGAAGATCTATTCTGTATATGACAAGGAGTTCAAACCATACGGCAAAGTACTGGGCGGATATGACACGGCAGAGCTGATCGAAGCAATGAAGAAGATCGATCTGCCTGAGTCAGGTACGGCATATAAGCCAGCGATCCAAAGTCTTGAGGACTGTTCCATATTCGGAGAACTGTCAGACCGTGCGTACGGCGGCATGCCTGTAGAGCTCGGGATGTGCTGGGGAAGGAACACCAAACTCAACTGCCTTGAATACCACAAGGACAGTGAGATAAACATCGGAGCAGGGGACTTTGTGCTGCTGCTCGCACTAATGAGCGATATTGAAGACGGCAAGCTGGACACAGCTAAGGTGAAGGCATTCAGAGCGCCTGCCGGTGTCGCGGTAGAAGTGTATGAGACAGCTCTTCACTACGCGCCTTGCCACGTCGACGAGGAAGAAGGATTCCGTGTCGCGGTAGTTCTGCCTCGCGGCACTAATACAGATGCACCTTCAATAAAAGCCGCAAATGAAGAGGATAAAATGCTGTGGGCGCGCAACAAGTGGCTGCTTGCTCATCCGGAATCGGCTGAGGCAGCTAGCGGCGCGTACATAGGACTCACCGGAGAAAACATAGATATTGCAAATTAGAACAGAAGCACTTAAGGAGGCGCATCCATGAAAAACATTCCTGAAGTCAAACTGGGAATAATCGCAGTTTCAAGAGACTGCTTTATCATTTCCTTATCCGAGAGCAGAAGAGCTGCGATCAAGGCAGCATATAAGGGCGACCTTTATGAGTGCCCTGTTACTATTGAAAACGAAAAAGACATGCTGGCGGCGGTAGCTGACGTCAAGGCCGCGGGTTGCAACGCGCTCGTGGTATTCCTGGGCAACTTTGGCCCTGAGACACCTGAGACTCTGATAGCCAAATACTTTGACGGACCATGCATGTTCGTAGCTGCTGCCGAGGGCGACGGCAACCTTATCGATGGCAGAGGAGACGCTTACTGCGGAATGCTCAACTGCTCATACAACCTGGGCATGAGACATCTCAATGGTTACATTCCTGAATATCCTGTAGGCACAGCTGAGGATATCGCGTGCATGATCGGCGATTTCGTTCCTGTAGCGAGAGCGGTCATCGGCGTGAAGAATCTGAAGATTATCACTTTCGGACCTCGCCCGCAGGACTTCTTCGCCTGCAACGCTCCGATCAAGGGACTTTATGAACTCGGCGTTGAGGTGGAAGAAAACTCAGAGCTCGACCTCTTCGTAAGCTACAAACAGCATGCGGGAGACAAGAGGATCCCTGAGGTCTGCGAAGACATGAAGGCAGAGATGGGAGAAGGCAAGTACTATCCGGATATGCTGGAGAGAATGGCGCAGTTTGAGCTGACGCTTCTTGACTGGGCAGAGCAGCACAAGGGGGCGCGCGAATATGTCGCGTTCGCTGACAAGTGCTGGCCTGCATTCCCTGAGACATTCGGATTCGAGCCTTGTTACGTGAACTCGAGACTTGCGAGCCGCGGCATCCCTGTATCCTGTGAAGTAGATATCTACGGAGCTCTTTCGGAATACATCGGAGCATGCGTATCGGAGGATGCGATAACGCTGCTCGACATCAACAACTCTGTGCCGAAGAGCATGTATGACAAGAGCATCAAGGGCAAATTCGATTACGAACTGACCGATACATTCATGGGATTCCATTGCGGCAATACGCCGTCGTGCAAGATGTGCGCGGACCGCGCTGTCAAGTATCAGCTTATCCAGCACAGACTGCTTGAGCCGGAAGGGAGCGACCCTGACTTCACAAGAGGAACGCTCGAGGGCGACATCGCTCCGGGAGAGATCACATTCTACAGACTGCAGTGTGACAGCGAAGGCAACCTCAGATCTTACATCGCTGAGGGAGAGGTGCTGCCTGTAGCGACAGAGTCATTCGGAGGCATTGGCATCTTTGCAATTCCGGAGATGGGCAGATTCTACCGCTATGTACTGCTTGAGAAGAGATATCCGCATCACGGAGCAGTAGCGTTCGGTCACTACGGCAAGGCGCTCTTCGAGGTGTTCAGGTTCCTTGGGGTAAAGGATATCGCTTACAATCAACCAAAAGCGTTGCCTTATCCTACTGAGAATCCATTCAAGTAAAAAACATAAACGAAAAAGGGTATATATACAGCGCGGCCGGAGGA
>JBGUME010000140.1:0-2109 GCA_045116695.1 Anaerovoracaceae bacterium
ATCACCATCACTTCCGCCGCTACGACTGCTCAGTGGAAGGACACCAGGATCAACATCATCGACACTCCGGGACACGTCGACTTCACGGTCGAGGTAGAAAGATCCCTGAGAGTCCTGGACGGAGCCGTTATGGTGCTTTGCGCCAAGGGCGGCGTCGAGCCTCAGAGCGAGACCGTCTGGAGACAGGCAGAGAAATACGGAGTTCCTCGCATGATATTCGTCAACAAGATGGATATCATGGGTGCCAATTACTTCCACGTACTGGATATGATCCATGACAGGCTCAAGGCCAACGCGGTCGCGGTACAGCTGCCTATCGGGTCGGAAGCTGACTTTGTCGGTATCATCGACCTTATCAAGATGAAGGCAGAGCTCTATCACGATGATGACCTCGGAAAGGTGTATGAGGAGAAAGAGATCCCTGAAAACATGCTGGACGAGGCAAAGGCGTGGAGAGACAGGATGCTTGAAGCCGTGGCGGAATGCGACGAAGACCTCATGATGATGTACCTCGAAGGCGAAGAGATGCCGGTAGAGGATATCAAGAGAGTCATCCGCCGCGAGACCATAAAGGGCAACATGTATCCGGTGTTCTGCGGATCGGCTTACAGAAACAAGGGCGTTCAGCTGATGCTTGACGGAGTAGTCGACTACATGCCGTCGCCTCTGGACATCCCGGCGATCAAGGGCGTCAATCCTTACACCAAGAAGGAAGAGGAGAGACCGGCAGACGATAACGGCCCGTTCTCCGCTCTGGCGTTCAAGATCATGACCGACCCGTTCGTTGGCAAGCTCGCGTTCTTCAGAGTTTATTCGGGAACGATAGATACGGGCAAGCATGTGTACAACGCCACGAAGGACCGCAAGGAGAGATTCGGCCGCATCCTGCAGATGCACGCCAATCACAGAAACGAGATCGAGACAGTCTACTCGGGTGACATCGCTGCGGCGGTAGGACTCAAGTTCACCACCACAGGTGACACGCTCTGCGACCAGAAAGCACCTATAGTGCTTGAATCGATGGACTTCCCTGATCCTGTCATTGAGATCGCAATCGAGCCTAAGACCAAGATCGGTCAGGAAAAGATGGGCATCGCGCTCGCTAAGCTGGCAGAGGAGGACCCGACATTCAGGACGTACACGAACCCTGAAACAGGTCAGACGATCATTGCCGGCATGGGAGAGCTCCATCTGGAGATCATCGTGGACAGGCTCCTCAGAGAGTTCAAGGTCGAGGCCAACGTCGGCAGGCCGCAGGTATCCTACAAGGAGACCGTCACCCGCAATGCGGATGTGGACTGCAAGCATGCCAAGCAGACGGGAGGAAGCGGCCAGTACGCTCACGTCAAGATCAAGCTGTATCCGAGAGAGCCGGGCGAGGGATTCGAATTCAAGAACTCCATCGTCGGCGGAGCGATCCCGAGGGAATACATCCCGGCAGTCCAGAGCGGCATAGAAGAAGCCATGCAGGCCGGACCGCTCGCGGGCTACAACGTGGTCGATGTCGGAGTCGAGCTGTATGACGGCTCGTTCCACGAAGTCGACTCATCGGAGATGGCATTCAAGGTCGCGGGATCCAAGGCGTTCAAGGAAGCCGTCATGAAGGCGAATCCGGTGCTTCTGGAACCTGTTTTCAAGGTAGAGGTCACCGTGCCTGACGGATACATGGGCGATATCATCGGAGACATCAGTTCGAGACGCGGCAGGATCGAGGGCTCGGACATCGAGAACGGCGCGGCCGTTGTAAGAGGCTACGTGCCGCTCTCCGAGATGTTCGGCTACGCGACAGACCTGCGTTCAAAGACACAGGGACGCGGAGTGTACACAATGCAATTCGATCACTTTGAAAAGCTGCCGGAGTCACTTGCTGAGAAGATCATCAAGTAACAGCCCGGAGCAGCGTTCACTATCCGGACAGCTCACGCAGCCTGTCCGGGACACAACAGACAACAATACTTTTTTCAATAATTTGTTAAACAGGAGTTATAAAAAATGGCTAAGCAGAAATATGAAAGAACCAAGCCGCATATCAACATCGGCACGATCGGCCACGTTGACCACGGCAAAACGACTCTTACAGCAGCGATCACATCAGTACTTAACAGAAAG
>JBGUME010000141.1:0-3827 GCA_045116695.1 Anaerovoracaceae bacterium
CCTTATGTGGAGATATTTATTATGCCGAGTAACTGATACAAAACTGCCATAGCATCAGTTCTTTTGAGTCCATTACTCGGCATAACATCTTACTTGAGAGAATTGAGGAATGACATAAGATCTTGGTCTTTTGACCAGTCCTGAAACTCTGTTTCCTCTGTTACCTTCGGAGCAAGTTTATTGATTGCTTCATTCTTGAGTCTGTTGTCAGCCCGGCTGTATATCATCGTCGTAGAGATATCTTCATGACCAAGGAAGTCTCTGATATACACTATATTGATCCCTGCAGCCAGCATATGCATCGCCTTGCTGTGTCGGAATCCATGTGCGTGGACTTTGTCCGGAAAAGAATTATCTGTATGGCGTATCTCATTGACATATTTTCTGATGACATAGTTTACGCCGTCACGGGATATCTTGCTGTATGTACGGTTTATGATCAGGGGATGATCCATCAGGGCGCTTTGTCGCTGCCGTTTTATATATTCAGCAACCAATGTCGCTGTCCTTTCCGATATCGTGATTGTTCGGTATTTATCACCTTTACCGTGAAGTCGAACTGTAGGATTGCTTCCGGTGTTTATATCACGGAGTGCCAGATCACAAAGTTCCTGTACCCGGCATCCACTGTCATATAAAAGTGTCAGGATCACCCGATGACGAAGGCCGGTCCTACTATTGATATCAGGGCGATTTATGAGCATGGACATCTGATCAACGCTTAGATAATTGATTTCCCTGCTGGTTGCCTTTTTTGCCTTGATACCCTGTACCATCTGTAAAGGGGCCAGATGTTCGAGATTCTGATATCCTGCGTATTCAGCAAATGCCTTTATGGCAGCAAGACGTTGGTTTGCTGTTGAGATACTCCCTCCCCGGCTGCGGATCCATTCCAGAAATTCAATGATCAGCTGACGGTCAAACTGGTCCATCGTGAAGTCAATAAGACGAAATCCTTTTGTTTCAGTGATAAATACAGTGAACAGTTTCAGAGTATCCCGGTAGCTTAGGATCGTATTTCTGGAATAGTTGCGCTGCAATGGAAGGAAATCTGTCAGGAAACCGGTAACAAGGCAGGCAAAATCGGTAGGTTCCCTATTCATTAAAGACCACCTCCCCGATGATATCGGGAAATGCTTTATCCAGACTTTCCCGGATATCAGGAAATGCAGCTGATGTTAGTTTCAGGTAGTATGCGGTTTCTTCAAAAGATTCATGCCCCAGCATCGTCTTCATATAAGGAAGACAGGACATAAGGTCTTTTCCCTCTGCAACCCATTTGCGGAGAAGGTTGACGCAATAAGTATGTCTTAGGTCATGGACTCTGGGGCCACGCCCTGTATGGGGGATGCCCGCTTTGTCCAGATATCTTCTGAAGTTGTGGTAAACATTGGACAGCTTCATTTCGCAGCCCGGACGGATCATAAAGAAGAATTCATCTTCTGGCGAAGCCTGGTGGATAGACTCCTTTAACCGGATACACTTTTGTGCCAGAGCCGGATGGATAGGTACAAGTCTGTCCTTATGATTCTTCCCCTGATTGACACGGATCACACCCCTGTCCAGATCCACGTCTTTCAGCCTGGAGAGGCGCAGCTCCGAAACTCGCATACCGCTTGTATACAGGATGCGGAAGAATACAGGCATGACCATTGCCCTGTATGGGCATTCTGAAGGCACTGACTGACTGGCATCCACTGCCATAAAAAAACGGTGTAGTTCATCATCTGTAAAAATATATGCATCGTACTTTGGCGGATGCCTGGTCAATCCCCTTGGAGGAACATAAACAGGATATCCCAGCTTCTGTACATAGTTGCAGAACACACGCAGGCTGCTGACCCTGCTGCTATGATTCGCTTCGCTTTCATAAGAACGTTTCCTGCACCATTGGTCGCAAAGATCCTTTGTTATCTGCTTTTCAGAAAGACCATTGTCACAGAAAAAGGCATCAATACGACGGAACAGGCCGGATTCGGTATAATACTTAAATCCCAAGGCCCGCTTTGTATCGATCAGGCTGATAAATTCATCCCGGAACACGCTGTTATACTTAAGATCACTCAAGGTGACTCACCTCCGGAGGAAGGACACATTCGAGGAGATTTTTCAGGTCGGTCTTAAGATATATACCTGTTATATCCATATCGGAATGGCCAAGTACCGTTGCGATGACCGGCAGAGGTGTTTCCATTTCCAAAAGCATGGATCCTGCAGCGTGCCTCAGTGAATGGAAGCCGGAATGCTTGTCCTTATCCCTGCGGATCCCTGCCTTGTTCATATGATAAATGATACGCTGCTGCAGATGGTCATTATCCGAAAACGGGTCAAAGGGAGGCATGTGCTTTATAAATACGATGTCTGTATCGTAGTATTTCGGACGCCCGTTTTTGATATAGTCTATGACCGCCCAGCCTATGGCCTCAGGCAGTGGGAGGGTAAGAGGTTTACTGGTCTTGTGTTGTACAAAAGACAGCTTTTTACTCTCCCAGTCGAAGTTAGAGAAACGGAGTGTTTTAATATCACCGATGCGAAGCCCGAGGACACAGGCGAGAAGGATCATGGCGTAATCCCGTTTTCCGATCGAGCTGTTTCGGTCGATCGCGCGGATTAATTGCCTTAACTCGTCTGCCGACCAGGCAGAAGGGATCTTTGCTTTCTTTGATATGGGCGGCATATGTATCTCTGATGCGATATTTTCCGTGAGAAGCTCCTTTTCGCACAAGAAACGTAGAAAGTGGCGTATACCGCATACCTTTTGTTCAACCGTTTTAAAACTCAAACCTGCAAGGGTACGAATATATCCAAGGCATAATTCAATGGAAATATCTCCTGCACAGGTGATCCCTTTTTGTGTGAGGTAATCCATAAATTCTCTGGATATACAGGAATAATGGTCGATGGTCGACTTTGATAACCCATTAAGAGGCAGGAAGGCCATATATTGCCGGTGGATATCAGAATAGTGATCATTCAGTTTTATCGGGTTTTTTGAAGCATAGTATCTTTTAGTCAGGACCTGATGCAAACGATAATCTTCAAGCATGTGGATGACTCTCAGCAACTGTACCCGCTGTTGGGAAAGAGTACCATCATTATACCTCGTCTGAAGATCATATTTATCTTCCAGATAAGCAAGCCCCCTCTCCATGTCAAATGTGGTGTCTCCATAGGTATCTGACAGGAAGGAATGTATCTTATCCCATTCCCTTTCATAAAAGTGGATGGTAGACGGACTATAGTTGTTGTCTGATAAAAGTTTACGTAATCCATTAGTGATCTCTTCAATCGTCATAAGCTTCTCCTTTCGAATCTTCTGATGATCAAAGAGTACCAGAAATATAAGATTATTATCAGTCTTATAATGAACGAGATTACCATGCATACTTAAAGGTTGAGAGACGGTGTTATGCCGAGTTATTAAGCATGAAACACTGTATTCATCATGGTTTTTTGTTTCAACTCTACATAAGATTTTTCTCCACATAAGGAGGGATTATTTCACCGCTACTGGCTAACGTGGTGCTCAATGAGCTTGACCATTGGGTTGACAGCCAGTGGCAGGAGCATCCGCTCGTAAAACAATACTCGAGATGGAGGACTATTAGAAATAAGCCCGTCTTTGACAGGAGTCATGGATATCGTAAGATGAGGACTACTAATCTAAAAGAAATGTACATCATACGATACGCTGATGATTTTCGAATCTTCTGCCGGCACAGAACAGAAGCAGAGAGTGTAATGCTCGCTGTAACAGAGTGGTTGGAAGAAAGACTGAAACTTGAGGTGTCACCAGAGAAAACAAGGATTGTCAATGTCCGAAAAAG
>JBGUME010000142.1:0-2460 GCA_045116695.1 Anaerovoracaceae bacterium
CTCGAGGACAAGCACGAGTTCAACAGAATAGACTTCTCAGGCTTCACACAGCTTAAGGAGATAGGCGAGTTCGCTTTCAGAAACAACACAGGCGTAGTTACCATCGAGATGTCAGAAGGCACGGAGTACGCGCTCGAGACCATCAAGGCTGACGCTTTCGCGATCCAGATGGGCTTCACTTCGAACCTGACGCTGGTAGATCTCTCCGGCTGCGCAAACCTCACGACGATCGAGTCCGGAGCGTTCCAGTGGAGCGGCGGAACGGGAGTCAAGACTCTTGAGACAGTAAACCTCTCGGGAACAGCTCTTACAGCTCTCGAGGCCAACACGTTCCTCAACCAGAATACACTGACAAACATTTCCATCCCGGCCGGAATGGATAGAATCGATGACAGCGCGTTCAAGGGCTGCAGCGGAATCAGAAACATCACATGGAACGCCACTGACTATACAAGAAGCGTTGCCAACACCTTCAGCGCAGTATCCGCGAAGGACAGAGCAGCGATGAAGATCAAGATCGGCAAGGACGTCAACGTACTGCCTGAGGACTTCTTCACAAGCCTCAGCGGAGCATCGATCGAATTCGAGCCGAACAATGACGGAATCAGCTTGAAGCTCGCGGGAGACACAGAGTACAGAACATACCTGGTTGACGGAGAAGGCAGACTGTACCTCAAGGCTGAGGACGCGGATCACGATTACACAAACGATGAAGAGCTTTCAGCAGGCAGGTCCTGGCTCGAGCTCGGAGACAGACAGTCACTGACATACAATGGCGATGAGCAGGTCCTGGTCATCCCGGTCATCCCTGAAGAGGGCACACTGAGCTACAGATTCAGCACAGACGGAAAGAACGAGTGGAAAGAGCTCAATGAAGAGAACATGGCGGTCATCGCTGCAGTAGACGCAGGCATCTATGAGATCTACTTCAGACTCACATCGGTTGTCAATGGAGCGCTCAAAGAGCAGACAGCGACGACCAAGGTTGAGATCGCCAAGCAGGCAAACCCTGTGAGGATCTCGGTAAACGGACTGTCGATGACACCGAATTCGCCGGCTCACGACTTCAGCAAAGATCTCTCGGTCAGCGAAGACTATGACGGCGACATGAACGACTTCAGCATCAGTTATCAGGTCAACGGAAAAACATCCGGCAGAGCCAGGATCACAGAGTCCTTCGACACCAGAGTTGTCCGTTCCGGCGGCAGCATCACAGCAGACGGCGTATATACACCTAACGCAGCAGGCGGAGTAGACATCGTGATCATCACGGTCGACGGCAAGGGAGACAAGGCAGGCAATATCGAGCAGGCCATCTACAAGGTCCCTGTAAAGGTCGAACTCGACGTTTACACCGTAACATTCACAGACGGACTCGGAAACGTTATCAGCGAGTTCACGGCAAGAGAAGGCAAGCCGGTCACAGCGCCTGCAGATCCGACAGCGGACGGACTTCAGTTTGCCGGCTGGAACCAGGAGATCCCATCGAACATGCCTGCGGAGGACATGCTCATCGAGGCAGAATGGATCAAGGCGGCAGGTCCTGCGGATGAGCCGGGCGTCATCATCAACTACGTTGACGAGAATGGCGAGCCTGTCGCTGAGCCTGTCAGGATCGACGAGTCTGACGAAGCCGCGGTATCCCCTGAGATCGACGGCATGAAACCGGAGTATGACGTGGTCATGGTAAACGGCACCATGGAAGACACTTCTGTAGAGGTAGTCTACAGGGCCGGAAACAGCAGAAAGAGCAATGACAGATACGTGCTCGGCGCGGTAGATGAGAACGGAGTCCTCTCCGAGATCGCCTCCTCCGAGACCCCTCTGTCAGCAGGCGCCGAGGCAGCTGAAGAAGCCGCAGGCAGTTGGGCACTCATCAACCTCGCGTTCGCGCTCATGTCTATGGCAATCGCAGCCTACATGATCATCAGAGGACGCAAGGCATGGACAGCGGCAGTCATCGCAGGAACTTTAGTAGCCATCATCTCGGCAGTAATATTCTTCATGACAGCGGATCTCAGCGGCGCGATGGTGCTGACTGACAAGTTCACCATCATCATGGCAGACGTTCTGCTCGCCGAACTCATCGCTCTGCTCTATTCCAAAAAGATCGGCAGCGAAGAGGCAGAAGACGCCAACGAGTAAGTAAAACACTTTTCTTCATAAGTAACCTCAACAGAAGAGGCCCGTCCGGCGTTGTCCGGACCGGCCTCTTTGCTATATATATAATAGTAGAAAAGGGTTAAAAGCAAATTGTTCTGTTATTTGTACACAAAATCGGGCTCGAAATTTGAGTTTTTTCACAAAAAGTGTTGACACAAAATCTTCACAATGCTATCATCGCACTGTACACAAAACCTGTACACTAGAAAGGGAGATCAAATGTACTTTAGTTCAAGCCTTATCGTAATCGGCATTATCAGCGTCCTTCTGGTCGTAAGACTGGTAGAGGGCGATGTT
>JBGUME010000143.1:0-2618 GCA_045116695.1 Anaerovoracaceae bacterium
CGGTCTCTCCCTCTTCAGCTATATGGAATGTCTCCATGTCGCCGCCGTTTACCATCTGTTCCTGAGCGGCCGCCTTGCTCTGTACGCTTCCGAGGAGCACATTGATCGGTCTTGTATTGAGTTCATTTACGAACTCCGCGGATACCAGCACCATGCCATTGTCCGGCACCGAGAGCTGTCCCATGGTCTGTGCCAGTAGTTCTTCCGCGTCGCCCTCGTCTTTTACAATGGCCACGACACTGTCGCCGTCATATATGGCAGTGGCCTCGGTCTCGATATCTGTCATGTAAATGAGCTTATTGATGACCGTGTCCGAGTCGTCCGTGCTCTTGCCTTTGCCCTCGACAAGATTGAATGTCACATTCTGATTGGCGACGAACTCGACGTTGACGCCGTTCTCTCTGCCGCTGCTGAGCTTTCTGCCCGCTATGTTGAGAACGTCTGTGACTTCCTCCTGCTCCTGTACATAGCCCAGCACTTTGCCGTTGTACGCGTACTCATAGACCGTGTACACGTCAAAGATGATGAGGATCGCGGCAGCCAGAACACCTGTCAGCAGCAGGGCTAAGCCTATCGTTCTGCGCGAGTTCATATAGCCTGTGGCCATGCGGTGGAACCCTCTGACCGTGTCCTGACCCATTCTGATGAATGCGCCGTCGACAGCGTCCTGCGCGCGGTCGAGCCCATCTGTGACCGATGCGAGAGGAGACCTTCCGGTCTTCTTCATGAATTGATTCCTGTAGGACTTCTGCTTTTTTTCTTTGTCCTTTTGCTTTTTTTTGCGCTCTTTGCTGACTTTCTTTTTCGGAGCCGGGGAATCTTTATTCTCAGCCGGTTCTTTCGGATCCGCCTTTTCCTCCGTCTCAGGGTCGGCTTCTGCCTCTGTTTCTTCAGCTTCCGCCTTTACTTCCTTAGGTTCTTCTATTGATCCTTCGGTTTCTGCCTGTTCCTCTTCAGAAGCCTTCTCTTCCAGATCGACTCCGATCTCTTCCGGCTCTACGAAAGTCGCGTCGCCGGGGATCAGGCCCTGCTCCCTGAGGTATTTCGCGTAAGCCAAAGCGGCTGCCTTTATCTGTTCGCTGTCCAGATCGGGCGCCTCTGCATCAGCCTTCTCCGAGTAGACCTCGACGGGCTTTGTTTCTTCGTCTTCTGCTTCGTTATTAACTGTTGTTACTTCTATATCCTTATCTGTCATCTACGCCTTTTCTTTATTCGTGTGCCATGCATACGCTTCCGCCGCGCGATCCTTTGCGCAGCCGCACACCATGCCCTCATCCGTGTATCCGGTGTCCTTGCAGGTCTCGCATCTGTACTTTCTGTTCAGATAGTCCGCAGGCCAGCCGTTGGCGGTCAGGAGCTGCTTCTTCGATTCTTCAATAGCTATTCTTTCAGCCCGGAGACGCTGCCTCTCGTCGAGACCCGCGCTCCCCGGTTTTATCGAGAGAAGTTTGCTGTTGATGCCTGCTTCAGCATCAAAGACATCTCTCATCTCAGGCACCCTCGAGAGCACCTCGTCGATGCGCCACTCGCGTGCCGTTTCGTCTGTCGTTCTTATGTATTCGTAATAGTCGCTAAGGACCTTGCGGCTCACCGGGCTCGCGTTCTCTGCCGGGGCTGCCGGCGCGCTTGCTTCCGCCCTCACATTTATGCCGCCTTTTTCCGCTCTGCGGTTTTCAAGGACCTTGTTGACATATCTCAGGTTAGGGTCCCTCAGGCCTGCCGCTGCCGCGCACGCCTCAAGAACTTCGCCTATGGAGCATTCCATCTCGTCGAACCACCTGTCCATTATCTCCCTGTCGGCCGGAGCAGGCAGTCTGTTGAAACCGAGAGCCTTGAAGACCTGCCTGTACCAGGAGTTGCGGCGGCTGTGCTTGTCGAGCAGCCTCTTCGCGTCCTCCACAGTGCGGCAGCCTTCCTCGGTCCATCTCAGCGCGACCTTGAAGATATAGTCGACGCTGTACTTCTCCAGATCAGCACAGTAGTCGATCGCGAAATCGAAGATGTCCGGCTCCACGCCATACACCTTGACAGCGTCCTCGATCTTGGAAGTCTCCTGCCTGGAGATTGTCCTTCCCGTGGTGATCTGATATTTCTGATAGAGATCGCGCAGTCTTCTGTCAACGAGCCTCACGCTCATCACTTCGTCAAACTCAGTGCTGTCCATCGATACGTCAAGCGGCACTTCGGCGTCGTCTTCGGTCGAAGGGACGTAGGTATCCTCCGGGGTCTCAGTCTGCTGCACCTTGCCGTAGAGCAGGTCTATCTGATTGAGGAAGATGATCTGGTTTACTTCTTCGCCGTTTTCGTCGCGGCCCTTGACGTTCTTCACCAGCCCCTTGGATTCCCAGTAGATCCAGGCTTCTTCGACCTCATCAACGCTGATGCCAAGGAGTTTCGCGAGCTCCAGTCTGTTTGGCTCCACCTCATACTGCGCATACATAAGGCCAAAAAGATACACCTTAATATACTCGCCCGGAGCGTCCGGGAGATATTCGCTTATGAAAAGGTTCTCGACCTTTGTCGCATGCAGGAATATGTCTCTTTTTTTATCCAGCGTCAGCTTGGTCTTTGCCATGTTTTACTCTCTTGCCAGGTTGCCGAATTTTACGTATCTAGGG
>JBGUME010000144.1:0-2310 GCA_045116695.1 Anaerovoracaceae bacterium
CGAAGCGCATGATCAAGTCAAATGAAAGACTCTGCATCCCGCCAATCGACGAGGATCTCTTCGTATCGGCGGTAAAGACGCTGGTCGACGTTGAAAGGGACTGGGTCCCGAGCGTACCGGGAACATCGCTGTATATCAGGCCGTTCATCATCTCGCCTGAGGTTAGCATGGCCGTTCATCCGGCAAGCAGGTATCTGTTCATAATCATCCTCAGCCCTGTAGCCGCATACTACGAGGGAAATGACAAGGAACTCCATGGAAGCCGCATCTGGGTAGAAGAGGAATTTATCAGAGCAGCCGTCGGAGGCACGGGCTTCGCTAAATGCGGAGGCAATTACTCCTGCGGAATGATCGCCGCGACAGAGGCAAAGAAGCAGGGCTGCGAAGAAGTGCTGTGGCTGGACGCCAAGGAGCACCGCTATGTTGAAGAGGTCGGCACATCGAACGCATTCTTCATGATAGGAGACACGGTAATAACTTCTTCGCTCACGGGCTCGATCCTTCCGGGCGTCACCAGAGACAGCACGCTGCAGCTGCTCAAAAAGTGGGGCATCAAGGTAGAGGAGAGACGTCTGCTCCTCTCGGAAGTCCTCGAGGCGGCAGAAAACGGAACTCTGAAGGAAGCCTGGGCTACAGGCACCGCCTGCGTCATCTCGCCGATCGGACTTCTCAGGTACAGAGGCACTGATTATCCGATCAACGGAGAGAAGGTCGGCGCGCTCAGCCAGAAGCTCTACGATACGCTCTACGGCATGCAGACAGGCATCCGCGAGCCTGAGATGGAAGGTTGGGTAGTGACTCTCTGACCTGACAGACAAAACGCTCTGATTTCTTGACAAGGACCGCCTTAAAATGTATCATAGGCGGGTAAAACGATGACGAGGACAGTAAGTTCACCAGGGGGCTTGCCAGAGAGGGATGGCAGCTGGAATCATCCTAAGTCCCGGTGTTCCGAAAACCACCTCCGAGTGGCACCAATCATGCCCGCCTGGACCGCGTCAAAAGTCTGAATGAGTGCCGGCAAAAGGATTTGCCGGAAGATGGGTGGAACCACGGATACTCATACATATCAGAGTATGCGTCCCTTCTGACAACACGTCGGAGGGGACTTTATTTTTTGGACCTTCCGGTCACAATAATCTGACTGACTCCGCTCCCGTATGGCGGAGGCAAGAGAATGAAGGAGGAAAACAAATTGGTAATCACACTGAAAGACGGAAGCAAGAAGGAATACGCGCAGCCGATGTCCGCATATGATATCGCAAGGGATATCAGCGACGGTCTGGCGAGAGTCGCCTGCATGGCGGAGATAGACGGCAAGGCCGTCGATCTCAGGACAGTCATCGACAGCGACTGCAGTCTTAACATCCTGACATTCGATTCGGACGAAGGCAAACGCGCTTACAGGCATACATGCTCGCACGTTCTGGCTGAGGCCGTAAAGAATCTCTATCCGGATGCCAAACTCGCGATCGGGCCTTCTATCGAGAACGGATTCTACTACGACTTCGACATGCCGCCTCTGACAAGAGAGGACCTCGACAGGATCGAAGCCGAGATGAAGAAGATCATCAAGAAGGGCGAACGGCTGACATATTTTACACTTCCGAGAGAAGAAGCCATACAGATGTACAAGGAAAAAGATGAGCCGTACAAGGTACAGCTCATCGAAGACCTGCCTGAAGACGAGGAGATCTCATTCTATCAGCAGGGCGATTTCGTAGAACTCTGCGCGGGACCTCACATCATGAGCACAAAGCCTATCAAGGCGTTCGCGCTCACATCGAGCTCCGGCGCGTACTGGAGAGGCGACGAGCACAACAAGATGCTCACACGTATCTACGGAACGGCTTATACAAAGAAGGAAGACCTGGAAGAGTATCTGGCATACCTCGCAGACATCAAGAACCGCGACCACAACAGACTCGGCCGCGAAATGGATATCTTCACGACAGTTGATGTCATAGGGCAGGGACTTCCGCTCTTCATGCCTAAGGGCACAAAGATCATCCAGAAGATGCAGAGATGGATCGAAGACCTCGAGGAATATGACTGGGGTTATGTACGCACCAGAACGCCTTTGATGGCAAAATCCACGCTCTATAAGATATCCGACCACTGGTACCACTACAAAGACGGCATGTTCCTGCTCGGATACGACAGCATGGACGAGGTAATGGCCGGAGAGGACCGCTCGAATGAGATCCGCGGAGTAGAAGACCTCAGCCTGATCGAGAACGACGCTGATGCTGATGTCATGGCGCTGCGTCCAATGACATGCCCGTTCCAGTACTATGTTTACAAAGCCCG
>JBGUME010000145.1:0-4805 GCA_045116695.1 Anaerovoracaceae bacterium
CAGATTTGAGAATGGAAGCGAGACCTATGGATGGCTCATAGCGGGAATGATAATAATGGCATGCGGCCTGGTTACCGAAACTACGGCTGACATGCAGAAGAGCCTGGCCAAGAGAGAGAACCCGCACAGGTTCGTAGACACCGGGTTGTACAGGATCGTCAGATGTCCTAACTACATGGGCGAGATGATGTTCTGGACCGGCGTCTTCATCACAGGGATCGGTTCCAACATCGGCGCATGGCAGTGGATAGCCGCTATATGCGGATACCTGGGCATCATCTATGTGATGTTCGGAGGAGCGCGCAGGCTGGAGATGAGACAGGACAGAGAGTACAAAGATGATCCTGATTATTGGGCGTATAAGAACAAGACGCCTATCATGATACCTTTCATTCCTCTCTATAGCGTAAAAGAACACAAATGGCTGGTTGCATAGGGAGCGCTTTATGACAGAAAAGGAAAGAATGGAGGCAGGGCTTCTGTACGATCCCGGCGATGAGGAGGTCTTGAACGAGCAGAGACCATTCGGAGAAAAGCTCAGGGCATTCAATGACTTGAAGCCGTCACAGCATGAGGAAATACAGCGATATACAAAAGAACTCTTTGCCGAATGCGGTGAAAACGTGTACATCCAAAGACCTCTGTATGCCAACTGGGGCGGAAGCCATGTGCACATGGGCTCCAACATATATGCGAACTTTAACCTGACACTGGTCGACGACGGACATATATACATCGGCGACTGGGTCAAGTTCGGTCCGAATGTAACCATAGTGACGGCGGGACACCCTGTGCTGCCGGAGCTGAGAAAGGACCCGGAACTCCAGTTCAATAAAGACGTTCACATTGAAGAGTGCGTATGGATAGGAGCCGGTGTGATCGTGCTTCCGGGTGTGACCATTGGAAAGAACAGTGTCATAGGCGCCGGAAGTGTTGTAACGAGAGATATACCTGAGAATGTCGTTGCGGTCGGTAATCCGTGCAGGGTCATGAGGCCGATCGGAGAAAAGGACAGAGAAATATTTTTCAGAGATGAAAAAATAGACTGGGAGGAAATAAATGGCTAAGGTTATATTGATAAACGGAAGCCCGAGGGCTGACCAGTGCACAGCAACAGCTCTTGATGAGATGATAAATACCTTCAATGAAGAGGGCGTAGAAACAGAACTGATCCATATCGGGAACAAGGACATACGCGGATGCGCTGCATGCGGATACTGCTATACACACGACGGCTGCGTATTCAATGACATCGTGAACGAAGTCAACGCAAAGCTTGAAAAAGCGGACGGACTCGTAGTCGGAAGCCCGGTGTACTACAGCTCCCCAAATGGGACACTCATCTCCTTCCTGGACAGGCTGTTCTACAGCGCTCAGTATGACATGCACATGAAGGTCGGTGCGGGAGTTGTAAGCGCAAGGCGCGGCGGCACCACAGCATCCTTCGATGTGCTCAACAAATACTTCAGCATCAGCGGAATGCCGATAGCCACATCCACTTACTGGAACAATGTGCACGGCTTCACTGCAGATGATGTGAAGAAGGATGCAGAGGGGCTGCAGGTCATGAGAAATCTCGCGCGCAACATGGCATTTATGATCAAAGCCATTGCCGACGCCAAAGAGAAATACGGACTCCCGAAGGTGGAGCACGACTCGTTCACAAGTTTCCCTGACGGAAAGTAAAGGAGGAACCAAAATGTGCCTTTCGATGGTATACAAGAATGAAGTAAACGACGCCAATCTGTTGGCAAAAAACGTAGCGGACATCAAGGTCGAGGGTGGAAAGATCATCTTCACAGACCTGATGGGTATCCGCACGACTTTCGACGGGACTCTGGAGAAAGTCGATCTCATGGATAACTACGTTATCGTGAGAGGATAGTTAATATGCGGCCGAGCGCCGCATCATGCAAGAGGAAAGGGTGAAAAATGTATTACAACGATTTTAAAGATCTGAAACTTTCAGGACTTGGCCTGGGATGTATGCGTCTGCCGTGCATCGACGGAGATGACAGCAGACCTGATCCTGCCGCCGTGCAGGAGATGGTCGACTACGCCATGGCCAACGGCATCAACTATTTCGACACTGCATGGGGATACCATGACGGAAACAGTGAGACTGTCGTAGGCGAAGCTCTCAAGAAGTATGACCGCAGCAGCTTCTATCTGACAACGAAGTTCCCGGGCTACGATCTGTCCAATTTCGGCAAGCACGAGGAGATCTTCAACAAGCAGCTGGAGAAATGCCAGACTGATTACTTTGATTTCTACCTCTATCACAATGTGTGCGAGCTGAACATCGACAAGTACCTGGAGGATGAAGAACTCACAAACTTCCTGCTGAAGATGAAGGAAGAAGGCAAGATCCGTCATCTGGGATTCTCCTGCCACGGAAGCCTCGATGTGATGCACCGTTTCATCATGAAGCATTTCAGACATCTCGAATTCTGCCAGATACAGCTCAACTACCTCGACTTTGAGTTCCAGAACGCCAAGGACAAGGTCGAAGAGCTCAACAACATCGGTATCCCTATCTGGGTCATGGAACCTCTGCGCGGAGGCAAGCTGGCAAAGTCCTGCCTCGGCGGAGAAAAGCTGCTGGCCAAGAGCAATCCTGACTGGACACCGGCAAACTGGGCTTTCTCTTTCGTAGAGACCGTGCCGGGAGTAACGATGATCCTTTCCGGAATGTCCAACTTTGAACAACTGAAACAGAATATCGCCTTCTTCGATGAGAAAAAGCTGCTTGGCGATGAGGATATAGCAACACTCCTTACTGCAGCCCACTTTGACACGACCGGCAAGAATACCGGTACCGTGCCTTGCACCGGCTGCAAGTATTGCATGTCCAAGTGCCCTATGGGACTTGAGATTCCAAGGATACTTGAACTCTACAATGAGCATGCCTACAGCGAAGGCGGCTTCATAGCTCCAATGGCCCTGGCCAGCTGGGAAGCCGACAAGCTTCCGTCAGCCTGCATAGGATGCGGAGCTTGCGCTGCCGTCTGCCCTCAGCAGATAGACATCCCGGGCACCATGACCAAATTCTCAGAGATGCTGGCCAAGGAAGAAGAGTAAATACAAAAAAACAATATCCGTATCTTTAGTCCTTGATAATATCCCTGTACAGGGGTTAAACTCTAATCAATAGGAAACTGATACGGGTTTTTTAGTGCCTTTATTGGTTTTTGAGAGGGATATTTTTTAATAAGAAATAGGAGTGCTATATATGAAAGACCTCAAGCATCTTTTGTATTTTGAGAACCTCCTGCAGAACGCAAACAACGAACTGATTGAACAGGCCAAGAAGGACGGAAAGGTCTGCGCGGCATTTACGTGCGAGAACATTCCGGAACCTCTTATGAACCTTGGCAACTGCTTCTCGGTTCGTCTTTTTGCGCCTAATACCGGCTCGCTGGACATCGCCACATACTATATGACGAGCTTTCTTTGCGAGACGAGCAGGGCCCTGCTGGAGAGAGCGATCGAGGGAGGCTTTAATTTCGCGGACTGCCTGATCGCAGCGGACGGCTGCACCATGATGAACCGTGCCGCTGAGAACATGGAGCTGCTGCATACCATGGATGAGGCGAAGGACAAGTTCTTCTACCAGTTCATGGAGATACCTATGAAGGCGACCGAAAACGGAGTCGCATTACTGAAGCTTCAGTGCCAGAACCACATTCTCAAGCCGCTGCATGACAACTATGGCGTCGACATTTCCGAAGAGGCAATGCTCAAGGCCGTGGAAGAGCATAACGAAGTATGCAGACTCATTCAGGAGATCGGGGAATTCCGCAAGGAGGACGATCCGCGTATTACCGGCTATGAGTTCCACGTTCTGACTCTGGCTACATACCTGGCTCCTAAGCATCTGCTTATCGGCAAGCTGAAAGAGACTCTTGAAGAGATCAGGACCAGAGAGCCGGACGGCAAGAAGTGGCGCGCCCGCGTTCTGGTTGTAGGTTCTGAAATCGACGACATCGGCATGATAAAGCTTATCGAGGAGTGCGGTACATACGTATGCGCCGACAGGTTCTGCTTCGGCTCGCTTCCGGGCAGAGTGCCGATCCCTATCGATAAGGATTCGGATGAGGACATCCTCACACAGATCTGCCGTCACTACACGATGATCGGACAGTGCCCGCGTACCATGAACATGGAGAAAGTATACGGCCGCAAGAAATATGTCGCGGATCTCGCGAAGGAGTACAAGGCCGACGGCATCATCTACGAGCAGGTCAAGTTCTGCGACCCATGGGCTTATGAGCGCATGCTGGGATCGCACATGCTGAGAGAGGATTACGGATTCCCGGTACTCTCCGTAGACAGACCGTATAACATCAATGCCGGTGCCGGCCAGATGCGTACGCGTGTACAGGCCTTCATAGAAAGCATTGAGATAAAGAAGATCCAGGGAGGTGAGAAATAATGGCATTCAAAACGGTCAAGAAGATCACTAACCCTAAGAAGAAAAAAGGTGACCAGACACTGGGCAAGCTCTATCCGACCAACGGCAAGACAAAGGTCTTTGTCCGCCGTGAGTGGAGAGGAGTAAAGGATACACTTTACGATTATTCGAGATGGTTGTACATCATGTCGATCCTCGCAAGATTCATCGCGAAGCCGCGCAACATCAAGGCGATGTTCCGCTACAGATGGATGGCCAACTATCTGGCTGTTCCTTACATGATGGACAAGTTCACGCTCGGACTAAGAGACGAGCCGCTGCGCATCACGCACACCGCGATGAACTTCGTAATCTACGACGTAGCCAAGACGATGGACAACATTTTCAAGGG
>JBGUME010000146.1:0-3056 GCA_045116695.1 Anaerovoracaceae bacterium
CAAAGCCGCCTATGGGCAAGCCGGTGATCCCTAAGAAGCCTGTGGCGCCAAAAGCAGAACCTGCAGAAGAAAAACCTGCAGAAGATGTTGCCGTGCCTGAAGAAGAAAAGAAGGTACAGGCAGAAGCACCTGAAACGCCTGAGGTCAAGGCTGCAGAGATAGCTGACATACCTGAAGTAAAGGCAGAGCCAAAGGCAGAAAAGCCTGCAGAGGAGCTTCCTGAAAAGGCAGAGGAAGAAAAGCCTGCCGCAAAGGAAGAGCCTAAAGTCGCGAAGCCGGAAACCAAGGCTGAAGAGCCTGAACCTGTTAAGGAAGAGGAGTATGTGAATGCTCCAGGCAAGCCTATGCGCTTCAAGAAGATCTCCGATGCCGAGACTGAAAAGAAGAAGGCTGAAGAGCAGAAGAGGCAGATGCGCGAGAGAAGACAGCAGGCCAAAGCTGCTGAGGGTGAAAAAGCCGAAAAGTCCGATAGAAAGAGACCGGTCAAGGGCAAGGACAAAGACGGAAAGGACCGTCCTGAACGTTCCGACCGTCCTAGAAAGAACAAGGATGGCGGCAGCGCACCTGCAGCAGCAAGCGACAGCGGAAGCAAGGGCGGCAAGCAGGCAAAGGGCAAGAGCAAGAAGTTCTTCGATAACCGCGACAGAGATAAGCAGTCCCGCTTCGACAGACGCGAGGACGGCCCGGGCGGACGCCGCAACAACAATAACAACATCTATGACGAAGCCGCGCTGGAAAAGCAGGAGCGTCATAAGAAAAAATACAAGACCAAGGTGGTTGAGGAACCTACAGTAGAGGAACTCCTGCCTGAAGGCACCATCGCGGTCACCGTACCTATCACGGTAGCGGGTCTCTCCGAGCAGGCAGAGATCAGCGTGAGCAAGATCATCATGTCCATGATGCAGATGGGTGTCATGGCAACGATCAACCAGACTCTCGACAAGGACGCTGTTGAGATGCTGGCGGAAGACCTCGGACTTCAGATCGTAGTAACTGAAGAAGAGCCTGAGATCGAAGAGCCGGGCATCGACATGCATGAGGACGCAGAGAGCGAACTCAGGCCTCGTCCGCCTATCATCACCGTAATGGGTCACGTAGACCATGGTAAGACATCACTTCTGGATGCCATCCGCAACACCAACGTTACGGCAGGCGAGTCCGGAGGTATCACGCAGCACATCGGTGCTTCCGAAGTCGAGATCAACGGCAAAAAGATCGTGTTCCTCGATACACCGGGACACGAAGCGTTCACTACGATGCGTGCTAGAGGCGCGCAGGTAACGGATATCGCCGTACTGGTAGTCGCTGCTGATGACGGTGTAATGCCTCAGACTGTAGAGTCGATTAGCCACGCCAAGGCAGCCGGAGTACCTATCATAGTTGCGATAAACAAGATAGATAAGCCGGGCGCGAACCCTGACAGAGTCAAGCAGGAACTCACAGAGCACGGCATTCTGGTAGAAGACTGGGGCGGAGACGTCATCTCCGTACCGGTATCCGCCAAGAAGGGCGAGGGCATCACGGATCTGCTGGAGATGATCCTCCTGCAGGCAGAAGTCCTGGAACTCAAGGCTAACCCTGACAGACTCGCCATGGGTACGGTCATCGAAGCCAGACTGGATAAGGCAAAAGGACCTGTAGCGACTCTGCTGGTAAGCAACGGTACACTCAAGAGCGGACAGAGTGTCGTTGCCGGTACGACATCCGGCAAGATCAGAGTCATGACTGACTTCAAGGGCAAGCCGATCCGCAAGGCCGGTCCGGCTACCGCTGTTGAGATCCTCGGTCTCTCGGACGTACCTGACGCAGGTGACGCGTTCAACGTGGTAAGAGATGACAAGACAGCTAGAGAGATAGCTGCAAACCGTAAGGAGAAGATGAGAGAAGAAGTCTTGGCCAAGAATGCCAGCATGACTCTTGAAAAGCTTTTCAGCCAGATACAGGAAGGCGAAGCCAAGGAACTCAACCTCATTGTCAAGGCAGACGTGCAGGGTTCCGTCGGAGCCATCATCTCATCGCTTGAGAAGCTCGAAACTCCGGAAGTCAAGATCAACGTCATCCACAGCGGCGTAGGTACCATCAACGAGTCCGATGTCACGCTCGCCGAGACATCCAACGCGATCATCATCGGCTTCAACGTAAGACCTACAACGGCTGTTACGAACCAGGCTCATGACGCCGACGTCGAGATCAGGCTCTACAGAGTCATCTACGATATCATCGACGATGTGGAAGCAGCCATGAAGGGCATGCTCGACCCTGAGTACAAAGAGGAAGTCCTGGGCAAGGCAGTTGTCAGGGATACTTTCAAGGTACCTGGAATCGGCATCATAGGCGGATGCTATGTCAACGAGGGAATCGTTAAGAGAAATGCGCAGATCAGACTGGTCAGAGACGGCATCGTCATCCACGAGGGCGTAATAAGCTCGCTCAAGAGGTTCAAGGACGACGTCAGAGAAGTGGCTGCAGGTTATGAGTGCGGTCTCGGGATCGAGAAGTATAACGACATCAAACCTGATGACGTTATCGAATGCTTCCAGATGGTTGAAGTAGAACGTTAGAATTATCTATATTATCAAATTGCAATACACGCCTCGCCGCTCACGGATATGCCATTGCATCCTCAGTCGCTCTGCATCCCGGGACGTTTGCGGAACTCGCTTCGCTCAGACATCCGCACAACGTCAGCCGGCCTGCTATCGTTTCATCGGTGCAGCTGGCAATATCCGTTCGCAACGCTCGGCTTAGTATTGCAATTTGATACACATTTATAAGAATTACAATGGCTAAATACAGACAGGGACGTTTAAGCGAAGAAATAAAGAAGAGTGTGAGCGGATTTCTGATCAACGGGGCAAAGGACCCCGCGCTCACATCAAGGATAATAAGCATCACAGGCGTGGACGTGACACGTGACTTAAGCTATGCCACGGTCTATGTTTCACCTGTCTGCCTTTCGGACGAGGATAAGGAGATGGTCTATTCTGAGGTCCTCGCGGGTTTTGAGCGCGCTAAAGGAGCCATTAGAGGCCAGGTCTCACGCGATATCAAGCTGA
>JBGUME010000147.1:0-2640 GCA_045116695.1 Anaerovoracaceae bacterium
AAGTGCATTAGGATTGTTCAAGACCTGGACAGATGGGGAGGTCGGTTTTTGGGCAAGGAAGAGCGGGTGACCGTCTGCGTTGTGGTATATAATGTAGTCTATACTATAATTAATCTAACTAGGGAGTTTAAGCGAAATTGTATAAATCACATAACGTTCTTACAGAGATTGGATTATTTATTAAGCGTCATATTGTGATTTGCTTATTATCATTTATTAGTTTACTGGTAATACTCAAAAACTCACATATTCCAGCACCTAGTGGGCTTCCTACACCAATAATGGAATTGATGCTATGTCCCCCGGAGAATACTCCAGATGCAGAATGGTGGGAGTTTCTTAGCAATATCTGCATAGCTTTTATTTCAAGTATTATTGCATACATCTTTATCCAATATATTCCTGAGAGGAGAAAAGCTAAAATACAAAGGTGCCTGACCCCATTAAATTTTTATAAACGAATTGATATTGTGAACTTCCACTAAATTTTACACCTAAATGAAGGCTGATGCCATGAAAAGCCCGTATTTATGCGGTTTCTATTGCATAGATACGGGTTTTGTGTTACTATATTTATAGGCGTAAATACGCCTATAAAAGGAGGAGATATGTATCTTGAATTTTTGGTAAATATACCCAATTCGCCGGGCAAGATCACCTACCGCAGAAAAAACGGAGTGGACTATGTCTATTATGAATACGACCGTATTTATGATAAGTCTACGAAGAAAACGAACCCCAAAAGAGTCACTATCGGGAAGAAATCCGAGGCTGATCCGACGAAGATGCAGCCGAATGAGAACTACCTCAAATACTTCCCGGACGAGGATGTCCCGGAGGTAAAGGACCGGAGCGCGAGGAGCAGCTGCCTGCGGATCGGCGCATGGCTCGTGATCAAAAAGGTCATAGAGGAATACAGGCTGACGGATATCCTCAGCAAATATATCAGCATGAAAGACCTCGGGCTGGTAATGGACCTTGCCGCATACAGCATCATCACGGAAAACAATGCAGGCCAGTATTATCCGGACTACGCTTATAACCATCCCCTCTTTTCGAACAGGATGCACATCTACAGCGATTCAAAGGTGTCCGACCTCCTGCAGTCGATGACAGAGGACCAGAGTGTCGGATTCCTTAATGACTGGAACGCTTCACGCGACCACCGCGAGAAGATCTATATCTCCTATGACTCCACGAACAAGAACTGCCAGGCGGGTGACATAGAGATCGTGGAGTTCGGCCATCCGAAAGCTGATGCCGGGCTTCCTGTATTCAACTACGCGCTCGCATTCGATACGGAGAATAAGGAGCCACTGTTCTACGAGAAATATCCCGGGAGCATAAACGATGTGACGCAGCTGCAGATCATGCTGGATAAGGCGGCCGGATATGGCTACAAAAAGATAGGTTTCATCCTGGACAGGGGATATTTCAGCAGGTCGAACATCGCAGCCATGGATAAACACGGGTATTCGTTTGTTATCATGGTAAAGGGAATGAGTGAACTGGTCAGCGGCATAGTGGGAAGCGTCAGGGGAACGTTCGAGAACAGGTGGGCCAGACACATCGATGACTACGATGTATACGGGACTACAGTAAAGAGAAAACTGTATGAAACAGATGCGAAGGACAGATACTTCCACATATACCACAGTATTCTCAAAGAAGGCAGTGAACGCACGCTGCTCGTCAAAAAGCTGCGGCAGATGAAATCCTATCTCATGGGACATACAAATGAGGTGATCGAGTTCGGCCCGGGATTCAGCCGGTACTTTATCCTTCACTATAACGGCAGGATCTTCCAGTTCCCGGAGGACAGGACAGACGTGATCGACAGGGAGAATGAACTGAGCGGTTATTTCTGTATCATCACATCGGAAAAGATGACGGCGAAGGAAGCGATCAAGCTGTATAAGAGCAGGGACGCGTCAGAGAAGCTGTTCCGGGGTGACAAATCCTACCTTGGAGACAAGAGCCTGCGTATTTACGGGGATTCATCTGCTGACGCCAAGATCTTCATTGAATTCATTGCGCTGATCATCCGGAACAGGATCTACAATTATCTCCAGGATGAGATGAAAGCACTGGCCAAAAGGCCCAATTTTATGACAGTCCCGGCAGCTATCAGGGAGCTGGAGAAGATCGAGATGGTGAGACTTACAGACAACCGGTACAGGCTCGACCACGCAGTGACAGCAACACAGAAAACGATACTGAAGGCATTCGGAATGGATGCAGGAACTGTAAAGCATTATGCGACTGAGATCAGCCGCATCCTGAGAGAGGGTAAATGAGATGGCACGCGGAAGAAAAAGAGGAGCCGTATCTGCAACCATGGAGGAGCAGATCCAGAAGGCGCAGGAGAAGGTGATAAAAACAAAAGCCGCTTATGACACGGCGGTCGAATCGTTGCAGAAACTTCTGGACAAGAGGGACGCGCAGCGCAAGGACGAACTGTGGGATGCGATCATAAAGAGCAATAAGACCTATGAAGATATCTTGCAATATGTCGTCGAAGGCATCGACGTGGACAAAGATGTGAACGAATAACAAAAACTCCCTGTTTTGTAAATGCTGCACAAAACAGGGAGTTTTAGGCGTAAAATAGAAGGAAGTTCACAATGATACAAATAAAAA
>JBGUME010000148.1:0-2822 GCA_045116695.1 Anaerovoracaceae bacterium
CGGCCATGTTAAGGCTTATGATTCCCATCTTATTTTCACAACCCATGGTAATGGCGCGGATGCAATCGAGTTCATCATCCCGAAGTCCGGCGTTCTGACCCAGTTCAACAAGGGCAAGGGCGGCATCGCACACGTTGCTTTCCTGGTAGACGACGTTCGTGCAACCAGTAAAGACTGTGAGGCGCTGGGCTATCAGATGCTTGAGAAGGAGCCCGTTGAGGGAACCGAAGATATCATCGTTAACTTCATCCGCCCTAAATTCACTCAGGGCATTCTGGTTGAGCTGATCGAACAGGTCGGCGAGATCAACCACAACGCTACCTTCACTTCCCGCCACGGCAATCCGGAATAAATCGGAATTTTAGGGAGAACAAAGCATGTATACATTGGGAATTGATATCGGATCATCTTCGAGCAAAGCCGTTATCATGAAGGACGGCAAAGAGGTTGTCTCTTCTGCGGTCATTCAGGTCGGAACCGGAACATCCGGACCGGACCGCGTGATGGGAGAGGTGTTCAAGAATATCGATCTGACACCGGAAGACATACGATTCACGGTAGCCACGGGATACGGACGTTTTTCTGTGGAAAAAGCGGATAAGCAGATCAGTGAGATCAGCTGTCACGCTAAGGGAATTTATTTCCTGCACCCTGAAGCACGGACGATCATCGACATCGGCGGACAGGACGCGAAAGCGATCCGCCTCGATGCGAAGGGAAATATCGGCCAGTTCGTTATGAACGATAAATGTGCGGCGGGAACAGGACGGTTTGTGGACGTAATGTCGCGCGTTCTGGAAATTCCCCTCTCCGAGATGGGTAATGTCCATTTTAAAGCAACAGAATGGGCTTTTGTCAGCAGTACATGCACCGTGTTCGCGGAGTCCGAGGTCATCTCGCTGCTTTCCCAGGGCGTTTCAAGAGAAAACATTGTCGCAGGTGTTCATCAGTCTGTCGCAAGTAAGGCATGCTCGCTCGTCTATCGTGTGGGCGTAAATGATGATATCGTTATGTGCGGCGGTGTCGCCCAGAACCCGGGCGCGGTAGATGCCATCAGGAAGCAGTTGAACAAGCCCGTGATCGTCGCCCAGAATCCGCAGGTGACAGGTGCTCTCGGCGCAGCTCTTTTTGCGTATGAGAACGTCAAGTGGCTGCCTGAGGACTAAGGGCAGGAAGCGGACTGCTGCCCCGTTTTTATGAATTGAATTCCTGCCCGGTCTTATGGGATCCGCTTAACGGCTGGTCACGTCAGACTGCTGCAGGTTCAATGGGATTCATCAATGGACCTATCAATATAATTGATTTTTAGGAGGAAAACAGATGGATAGCATCAACATCAACGAAGCCAGTTCAAAAGAGCTGCTTGGATATTTTCAGGCAAAGCTTGATGAGGAAGCCTGGGAAGCCAAGAAGGCCGGCAAACCGGTCTGTTGGTCCGCTTCTGTAGCACCGCCGGAATTCTGCGTTGCTATGGATATTGCTCTGGTTTATCCTGAGACCCACGCTGCAGGCGCAGGCGCAAGGAAAGCTTCCATGGATCTTCTGGAAGTAGCAGATAAGAAGGGCTACAACATCGATATCTGCTCTTATGCCCGTACGAACCTCGGCTACATGGAGCTGCTGAAGCAGGAAGCCATGAACGGTGAGAAGCCCGAGCTTCTGAAGACCACAAAGGCTGCTTATGTTCCGCTTCCGGATATCGTAATCACCTGCAACAACATCTGCAATACTCTGCTTAAATGGTATGAGAACATTGCCAAAGAGCTGAACATCCCCTGCATCATCATCGATGTTCCTTTCAACCACAGCATGCCTGTAGCTCGTCACTGCAAAGAGTACATCGCTGATCAGTTCCGCGTAGCCATCAAACAGCTCGAGGAGTTCACCGGCCGTGCATTTGACTATGACAAGTTCACGAAGGTTCAGGAGCAGACCCAGCGTACTGTTTACTGGTGGAACAAGATTGCAGCTTATGCATATCGCAAACCTTCACCTCTGAACGGTTTCGATCTGTTCAACTACATGGCTCTGATCGTCTGCGCACGTTCCAGAGATTACGGCGAGATCACCTTCCATCGTTTCTGCGATGAGCTCGAAGCTAAGGACAAAGCCGGCAAGTATGCATTCGGTGATGCCTCTACTGAGAAACATCGTGTAACATGGGAAGGCATTGCAGTCTGGACATTCCTGGGCGCAACCTTCAAGGGCCTTAAGGCTCAGGGTTCCGTCATGACCGGCTCCTGCTATCCCGGCATGTGGAGTCTCGTTTACACACCCGGCGATTTCGAGTCCATGGCTGAGGCCTACACAAAGGTCTACATCAACACCTGCGGCTCCAACCGTTATGAAGAATTCTACAAAGTTGTCAGCAACTCCAAGAGCGATGGCATGGTCATGCACCTCAACCGCAGCTGCAAGCTGATGGGCCTTCTGAACAACGAGGGCGGCGAGTATGTCAACAAGAAGATGGGCATTCCTTTCGTCAGCTTCGATGGCGACCAGACGGATCCTCGCGTCTTCTCTGAGGCTCAGTATCTGAACCGTGTGCAGGCTCTGTCCGAGATGATGGATGCTCAGGCATAAGTCTGATTTAAGCGCATCATTCCAAAAAGGTCATGAATTTATCGCATGAATAATGCTTTTCCCGATCAGTTTATCGATGAAAAGTTGACATGACATCGGCTATAGTAAAGGAGAAATAGATGAGTACAATTTTCGAATTGATTTCACAATTCAAGGCAATCGCTGATGATCCGAAGAAGGCGATGGATGATTTTAAGAAAGAGACCGGCAAGGGTGCAGTCGGCATTATGCCTGTGTAC
>JBGUME010000149.1:0-3083 GCA_045116695.1 Anaerovoracaceae bacterium
ACAAGCTTTCTGGTGTCGATGCTCGGATAGCGGACCACAGGAAAAGAGTACCTGCTGTCATCCGAGCCGGGTACCTGAGGAGTAACGACAAGAGAATGGCCGTGACTGCGCTCTATGTTGCCTGCGTAATTGAGCACGGCATTCGCGACCCCGTCTATGATAGGCGGGAATGAATCATTCAAAAGGCAAATCGTTTTTTTATCTTTCATAATCCCTATTTTAACAGAAATCATGGTCAAAGGATTAAGAATAAATGTGTTTACTGTGATAAAATCATATGAATAAGCATGGTCGTGAGTAACGTACCAAAGGAAGCATTATGAAAAAAGCGGGATGCTGACAAAGCACGCGGGCCTTTCGGCACAGTCGGCACTCAACATGCTGAACAGCACACGGGCGACCCGTTCAGGAATGTGGGACTCAAAATGGTGACGCATATCTCCGATGAGATGATCTACCAGCACATGATGGGACTCAATGTATTGACGATAAGGATATAGACATGAATAAACAACAGCAAAGACAAAAGATAATAGTGAGGACCAGCCTGATAGGCATAGCGGTCAATGTTCTGCTGGCGGCGTTCAAGGCAGCTGTCGGATTGCTCTCCAACTCGATTGCCGTCATACTGGATGCGGTGAACAACCTGTCGGACGCGCTTTCCTCGGTAATAACGATATTCGGAGCCAAACTGGCCGGACGCAAGCCGGACAGGGATCACCCTCTGGGCCACGGAAGAATAGAGTATATTTCAGCGCTCATCGTTGCGGCGATAGTCATGTACGCGGGCATCACGTCGCTGGTCGAATCAGTGAAGAAGATAATCGATCCGCAGAAACCTGACTACTCCGTGATGTCACTCGTGATAATCGCTGTAGCCGTACTGGCTAAGATATTGCTTGGAAGATACGTAAAGAAGACAGGCGAAAAGACTCATTCGGGAGCTCTTGTCGCTTCCGGAACAGACGCTCTCTCGGACGCTGCGCTGTCGCTTGCCGTGCTGCTTACAGCCCTGCTCTATACCTTCAAAGGCATATCGCTTGAGGCCTATGTAGGCGTCGTCATCTCGGGCTTCATCATCAAGGCAGGCTATGAGATGATAAGCGATACCGTAAAGGACATTCTCGGAAGAAGAGCGAACGTTGAGGTATCGAACAAGATAAAAGAGATAATATCGGAAGAACCTGATGTCCTGGGGGCGTACGATCTGTTCATACACGATTACGGTCCGGACAAGGCATACGCTTCCGTCCACGTAGAACTCCCGGACAACATGACAGTGGATAAGGTCGACGTGCTGACACGCAAGCTGACCGACAGAGTCTACAGGGAGACCGGAGTCATACTGACAGGAGTGGGAGTCTACTCCCGCAATACTGACGCCAAGGCTGAGCGGATAAGAAGAGACATCGAGAAGATAGTCATGGCTCTCGAATGGGCGCTGCAGATGCACGGCTTCTACATCGATGAGGAAAGAAAGATCATCCGCTTTGACGTAGTGATGAGCTTCGACGTTTCTCACTCCGAAGGCATCAAGACCATATGCGAAGAGGTGAAGAAGGTCTATCCTGAATACGATCTTGTGATCGTACCTGACATCGACATAACAGACTAACGACAGATTACAGACTAAGGAAGAAAGATAAAATGAGCGACTATATAGTAAGAGCGACTGCAGCGGGCGAGACCGTAAGGGCTTTTGCCATAAGATCAACAGACCTGACTGCAGAAGCGCGTGAGATACATCATACTTATCCCGTTGTAACGGCAGCCCTCGGCAGGCTGCTGAGCGCCGGAGCCATGATGGGTTCCATGATGAAGGGCGAGAACGATAAGCTCACTCTTCAGATGAAAGGCGACGGACCGATAGTCCAGATGACCGTCACCGCTGACAGCCATGGAAACGTGAAGGGGTTCGCGGCGAATCCCGCGGTGGACATACCGCTTAAGAGAGCCGGCAAGCTTGATGTAGGCGGAGCTGTGGGCAAGGGCCTGCTTACCGTAATAATGGATCTGGGACTCAAGGAGCCGTATAACGGTCAGGTAGAGATACAGACAGGCGAGATAGGAGACGACCTCGCGTATTACTACACAGTCTCCGAGCAGACACCGTCGGTAGTTGGACTGGGAGTCATGGTCGATACCGACAGCTCAGTGAAGCACGCCGGAGGATTCATAATTCAGGTGATGCCTGATGCTAAAGAGGAGACTATTGAGGCTCTCGAGGCTAAAGTGGCGGCCGCTGAGCCCGTGACTACAATGATGGATAAAGGCATGGGGCCTGAAGAGATACTCGAGTATTATCTGAAAGACCTTGATCTTAAGATCACGGAAAAACTGCCGGTGCGGTATTACTGCGGATGCTCAAAGGAGAAGGTCGCAGAGGCGCTCGCGACCATCAGCACCGAAGATCTGAAAGAGATGATAAACGACGGCGAAGAGATAGAAGTAAAGTGCTATTTCTGCAATTCCGCATATAAGTTCAGTACTGCTGAGCTGGAAGAAATAATAGCTTCAAGATAGGAGGACGCGATGTTCAGAAAAATGAGAAGGAGCCCGCAGGCTCTGAGCCATGAGGAGATTGTCGATCTGCTGAAGACAGAGACCAGAGGAGTCATGTCGGTGCAAGGCGATGATGGGTATCCGTATGGATTCCCTATCAATCATTATTACGATGAAGAGGCAAATAAGATATATATCCACGGGGCCGATTTTGGCCACAGAGTCGACGCTGTTAAGAGAGATCCGAAAGTTTCATACTGCGTATTCGGTCAGGATTATCAGGTCGAAGGTGACTGGGCCAAGTACGTCAAGAGCGTCATTGTCTTTGGCAAGGCAGAACTGATCGAAGAACAGGACGAGGTGATCAGGATAAGCAGACTGCTCTGTGACAAATTCCCTTGCCCGCAGGAGTATGTAGAGAAGGAGATCTCCAAGGACGCGGGCAGGACGCTCATCATCGCTATAGACATTGAGGACATGAACGGCAAACTGGTCCATGAGGCATAGGGGGGACACAGCATTGAGATGCGTTATAGTCGGGGGAGCAGGAATAAGAGACTATGAAAGGGCACGCTCATATC
>JBGUME010000150.1:0-4150 GCA_045116695.1 Anaerovoracaceae bacterium
GTCACATTCACTACGAATGATATGGAATTGTGTCCTGGAGACATCGTGAACGTTAAGATAACAGGAACCTATGAATATGATCTGGAAGGAATTGAGGTGAAACAGCAATGAATCTACCTAACAAACTGACTGTAGGACGCATGATAGCGGTACCGTTTTTCATAGCGGCATATATGATGGGATACTTTCCTGTTGCCCTGGTTCTGTTCTGTCTTGCATCGGCTACAGATGCTCTTGACGGAAAGATCGCCCGTAAAAGGGGACTGGTAACGAACTTCGGCAAGATAATGGATCCTCTTGCAGATAAGATACTTGTGTATTCCGCACTCTGCCTCTTCATCGAGTCTGATCTTATCAAGGCGTGGATGCTTATAATCATACTTGCGCGCGAATTCATAGTCGCGGGAATGAGGACTGTTGCCGCTTCCGAGGGAAGGGTACTGGCTGCAGGCATGTCCGGTAAGATCAAGACAGTTCTCCAGATGGTCGCCGTTATCGTGTACCTGTTCGGGCTTTCCGTGCCTTCCATAAGCGGCAAGGTCATCATGATCGCCAACGTTATTTTCTGGGCGTCTCTGGTAATGACTATATACTCGGGCACGGAATACGTATGGAAGAACCGTGATGTATTCAGCATGTAGGTGAATGATGAAAACTTCTATCCTTGCAGTAGGAACGGAACTGCTCTTTGGGCAGACTGTCAATACGAATGCGGCATACCTGTCTGAGAACCTCAATCTCATGGGATTCGACGTCATGTATCACTTTGTCGTGGGCGACAACCCTGCCAGGCTGAAGGAAAAACTGGCAGACGCGTTTACGGATACCGATCTGGTGATACTCACCGGAGGACTCGGACCTACACAGGACGACCTGACAAAAGAGATGGTTGCCGAGTACATGGGCTCTGACATGTATCAGGACGAAAGGGTTGTCGCTGATCTTAAGGCTTTCTTTGAGAAGCGCGGCGGTAATATGCCTGAGAACAATATGAAACAGGCATATCTGCCGGCCGGATGCACTCCTTTCTACAACGCGTCCGGCACGGCGCCCGGCTTCGCACTCGAAAAAGACGGTAAGGTAGCCATATGTCTGCCGGGCCCGCCGCGGGAGATGAAATGGCTCTTCGAGAACGGTGTAAAAGACTATCTTGAAAAGTTCATGGAAAAGAAGATGGTCTACCGTGTGATACGCACTATCGGCATAGGAGAATCCGATCTGGAGATGCTGCTGATGCCTCTCATAGAAGGACAGACTGACCCTACGATAGCGACATATGCCAAGGAAGGTGAGTGCACACTGAGGATCGCTTCACAGCGTGACACCGAAGAAGAAGCCTCTGCGGCGGTAGATGAGATGACTGAGCGGGTCAGAAAGCTCGCCGGAGAATACATATACAGTCTTGATGATGAAGAGCTCAACGAAGTAGTCGTAAGGATACTGAAAGAAAAAGGACTGACGATAGCTTCTTCCGAATCATGCACAGGAGGACTGTTTGCGGCAGCGATCACTGATGTGCCGGGAGCTTCCGAGGTTCTTTCATCGTCATATATCACATATTCCAATGAGAGCAAAATAAATGAGATCGGCGTTCCTGCCGATACTATAGAACGCTTCGGAGTGGTCAGCAAGGAAACGGCGATAGCCATGGCAGCCGGTACAAAGAGGCGTTCAGGCGCAGATATAGCCGTATCCATTACGGGTTTCGCCGGTCCTGAAAGCGATCCGGGACATGAAGCCGGAGAGGCATATATCGGGTATGCTATGGGAGATATAAAAGGCCACGTAGAGATACACACTACTAGGAATTTCCGCATGTGGAACCGCAGGTATTTCACACTCAGGATGCTGAGGGCTGTCTACATGCTTATACGATAAAAACTATGGGCTGGCACATAAAAAAGTGCCGCTGATGAAAAAAGGTTTTTTATTGTCGGAAAAAGTGCTTTTTCCGTTCGACAATTCTTAAAGCTTGAAAATATAATATTGACAGTAGAAGAATAACGCGATATCATACACACGAACAAGCGTTCTTTTTATAATTCAGGGAGGCAATATGGCAATTCAGACAGAGAACAGCGCAGAAAAAGCAGCAAAGGAAAAAGCCCTTCAGCAGGCTTTGGATCAGATACAAAAACAGTACGGCAAGGGAGCCATAATGAAGCTCGGTGAGTCCGGCCCGGTCAGCAATATAGATGTGATCTCGACCGGATCGGTAAGCCTTGACCTTGCGACAGGAGTAGGCGGATATCCTAAAGGAAGGATCATCGAGATCTACGGCCCTGAATCATCAGGTAAGACAACACTGACACTCCATGCGATCGCGGAGGCGCAGCGCAACGGCGGTCAGGCGGCATTCATCGACGCGGAGCACGCGCTCGATCCTGTATATGCTAAGAATCTGGGCGTCAATGTGGATGAGCTTCTGGTATCCCAGCCGGATACAGGCGAGCAGGCTCTTGAGATCTGCGAGATGCTCACAAGGAGCGGAGCAGTAGACATAATAGTTATCGACTCGGTAGCGGCACTTGTACCTAAGGCAGAGATACAGGGCGAGATGGGAGATTCACATGTAGGCCTTCAGGCCAGACTCATGTCCCAGGCTCTGCGTAAGATCGCAGGCGCTATCAACAGAACAAGCACATGCGTGATCTTCATCAATCAGCTCAGAGAGAAGATCGGCATCATGTTCGGAAATCCTGAGACAACTACAGGCGGACGCGCTCTGAAGTTCTACGCTTCCATGAGGCTTGACGTTAGAAAGATCGATACCATTAAGAAGGGCGAAGAAGTTCTCGGAAACCGCACAAGAGTAAAGATCGTCAAGAACAAGGTAGCTCCTCCGTTCAGAAAAGCAGAATTCGACATCATGTATGGCACGGGCATCTCACTGTCCGGAGACATACTTGATCTGGCAGCGGATATCGGAGTCATCGATAAGTCCGGATCGTGGTACAGCTATAATAATGAAAGGATAGGACAGGGCAGAGAGAATGTGAAAACATATCTTGAAGAGAACCCTGCTGTTCTGGAAGAGATCCGCGGAAAGCTCATGGAGCACCTCAAACCGGCTGATGCCGACACAGGCCTCAAAGTCGACGAGGACGGCGTAGTAATTGAATAAAAGAAATATAAATTCCTTCTTGACCTTGCAATCGCAATGTAGTATCATTTCTGTCGGTTAACCGCACGAAGCGGGTTTTCAAGCGTAAGCACCCAAGCTTCGGCGAGTCTGGTTTAAGGAGGAATTTTAATATGTATGCTATCATCAAAACAGGTGGCAAGCAGTACAGAGTACAGCAGGGCGATGAGTTCAGAGTTGAGAAGCTCGATGCCAAGGTAGGAGACAAGGTCGTATTCGATCAGGTCGTAGCTGTAGGCGGAGACAAGCTTGTCGCAGGCACACCTTTTGTAGACGGATATGCTGTTGAGGCTGAGGTCCTTGAGCAGGGCAAGGCTGACAAGGTTATTATCTACAAGTACAAGGCAAAGAAAGATTACAGACGTAAAAACGGTCACAGACAGCCATATACACTGGTAAAGATCACCGGTATCGGAGCATCGGCTCCTAAGGCTAAGGCTGAGAAGGCCCCTAAGGCCGAGAAGCCTGCAAAGAAAGAAGAAGCAGCGGCTGCACCTAAGGTCAGCGCTTCAATGAAGAAAGAAGAGCTTCTGGCAGTTGCAGAAGAGCTTGGTATCAAGGTAGCCGCAAAGGCAACCAAGGCTGATATCATTGCTGCCATCGAGGCCAAGTAGTTAAGGAGGAATCACAATGTCAAGTAAAAAAGGAGTAGGAAGTTCCAAGAACGGCAGAGACTCCGAGGCGAAAAGACTTGGACTCAAGGTAGGTGCCGGTGAATATGTAAGCGCAGGAAGCATCCTCATGAGACAGAGAGGAACAAAGTTCCACCCGGGCAACAATGTTGGCAAGGGCGGAGATGACACTCTGTTTGCAAAGATCGACGGAACAGTAAAGTTCGAGAGATACGACAAGAAGAGAAAGCAGATCAGCGTTTACAGCAAGGAAGCATAAGACTTCAGGCTCCTACGTCAAGTAGGAGCCATTCTTATTTTTGAAAAACTATGTTTGTAGACAGAGCAGAAATAACAATAATATCCGGAAAGGGCGGCAATGGCGCCGTTACTTTCA
>JBGUME010000151.1:0-2410 GCA_045116695.1 Anaerovoracaceae bacterium
GGCGAGTTTGCCCGCCCCTGATTTTTCGCTATCAGCGAAAAGGAGTGAGTATTAGTTTCCTTCTACACTGTACTCGTAAGCCCAGCCATCAACGAATGCCTTCTGGACTTCTGCCCATGTAGCATCAGATGGAGCTGCGGAGTAAGCCGCAAGAGCTGTTACGAGTGTTGCACGGAAGCTGTCAACATTTGGTGTGAGGTTGAATGCCCATGTGCAAGCATAGTTGCCGTTGGCGAGCAGCTCAGCGCCTGCTCTGGAGAATCCGTTTGCGGATTCCGGAGCCTGCTTGAACGGAATGTCGCCGATCGAGCTGAGTACTTCGATTCCCTTCTCAGATGTCACACACCACTTCAGGAAGTCGAGTGTAGCCTGCTGATTAGCTTCCGAAGCCTGGCTGTTTACAGCGAGGCAGTTCTCTGTACCGGAGCACAGTCCTGCATTCTCTTCGCCTTCAACGCCGCAGTAGATAGGGATCATCGTGATGTCATCAGGGTTCATCTGGAACTTATCAGCTGTAAGAGCAGCCCATTCCCATGTACCATTCTGATAGAATACTGCTTTGCCTTCGCCGAATTCAGCTTCTGCCTGATCTCCTGTAGCTGTTGTCAGGGATGTAGCGTCCTGAGCGGTGTCAGTGATGTACAGATCCCAGATCTTCTTGAAGTTGTCCATGTAGGTTCCCTTGATAGTAGCCGGCTTTTCTGTGATTCCGTCATCGCGGAACTCATAGAAGAGAGGCATGTTGGCCAGGTGGCCGGAGAATCTCCAGGATGACGAATCATCGAGTCCTGCGGATGTGAACGCGTCAAAGCCGAGCTCACCAGCGCGGGCGTGGATGTCGTCTGCAACAGCCTTCAGCGAGTCGAAGTCCTTGATCTCGTCGAGCGAGTGGCCTGCCTTCTCCAGAAGAGCCTTGTTGGTGATGATACCATAGGACTCATAGATCCAGCCGATAGCTTTGGTCTCGCCATTAGCATTGACCAGATTGAAGTCGGTTGTGGTCAGCTCGTTCATGAAATCAGTGCCATCAAGTGTAAGACAGTAGTCTTCCCAGTCATTCAATGCGCTCATGTTGCCGACATTGAAGAGCGTTGGAGGCTCAGACTTAGCCATCTCTGCCTGCTGTGTATCACTGTAGGATCCGGACGCAGCAGTTACGACCTTGCAAGGAACACCTGTCTCCTCTGTATATGCAGCAGCAAGTCCCTGAAGAGCTTCATCAGCCTCAGGTTTCATGTTCAGCCAATACACGGAACCGGTTCCCTCATCGCTACTGGAACCGCCACCGCCGCAAGCAGCGAAAGCGAATACCATAACGAAGGCAAGGAAAAGAACGAATAGTTTCTTCTTCATAATTTCCTCCTTAGAAAAAACCAATACTTAGAATAAGCCTTTTCGATAGCTTACTCAATTATTATAAAATCTTACGTTATCCAATTCAATTGCTTACAAAAAAATAATCGTTAATAATTTGCCGCATATCCCTCCCAAACCCTCTCCGCTTGTTTTTTTTACTTTTCATGTTTATAGTAAATGATAAGGAGGACAGAGAAATGGCACATGATACAAACCCCGAACTGCAGAAGCAGGTCATCTATTCTGTTTTTGTTCGCAACCATACAAAAGAAGGCACCTTCAGGGCTATGATCCCGGACCTTGACCGTATAAAGGACCTTGGGACGGATATCATTTGGTTCCTTCCCATCCATCCTATCGGAGAAGTAAACCGCAAAGGGTCTCTCGGATGCCCTTATGCCAATAAGGATTACCGCAGCGTAAATCCGGAATACGGCACTCTTGAGGATTTCAAGGCTCTCGTTGATGCCATCCATGAGAGAGGTATGCGCTGCATGATCGATGTTGTGTATAATCACACATCGCCGGATTCAGTGCTCTGGAACGAGCACCCTGAGTATTTCTATAAGAAGCCGGATGGCAAACCGGGAAACCGCGTAGGCGAATGGACCGATGTCATCGATCTTGACTATAACGTACCGGAACTTTGGGACTATCAGGTGGAATCTCTCAAGGGCTGGGCATATCTTGTCGACGGTTTCCGGTGTGACGTGGCGTCTCTGGTCCCTGTTGATTTCTGGGTCCGCGCCAGAAAAGAAGTCGCTGAAATAAAGCCGGACTTCGTGTGGCTTGCCGAGAGCATTCACCGCTCGTTCAGCGTCATGTGCCGTCTTCGCGGCATGAAGGCAGCCACGGATGTGGAAGCGTACGAAGCCTTTGATATCGAGTACGAATATGATCTGCGCGATGCTTTCGATGCATATCTTGACGGCAAGGGAAGCCTTTCGCACTGGATGGATCTGCTGAACTTCCAGGATTTCGCATACCCTAAGAACTATAACAAACTGCGTTACCTTGAGAACCATGATACAGACCGCATAGCCCCGAGAGTCAA
>JBGUME010000152.1:0-8505 GCA_045116695.1 Anaerovoracaceae bacterium
CAGCAGTCTGCCGTATGTCATCAATCCTATGGCAACGTTGAATCCGCCGGTCGAGTCACTCAGTGAATCCTTGACCGCAAGTGTCGTGAAGCCCTTTTCCTGAAGCGCAGCCTGTGTCTCCTCAGAATCCTGCTCATTCACCATGTACGCGCTTACCTGGAAGAATCCCCTGTCAAACAGTTCTCTGAAATCGTCGTTACTTATGAATACGCAGTTGTAATACATGTCGTATTCTTCCTTAGGGATGCCGACAAGATCTTCACAGTTCTTGCTGGTGATCACCTTCCCAACAGTGTATTCTCCGGTCGATTCAAAGAACCTGTTGCTTACTTTCAGCCCAAAGTCCTCTCCTTCAGCCTTTTCGTCTTTGTAATAATATGTCTGGTCCTCGAAGATATATGCCTCGCCGTCAGGTATGTCAGACGTTGAGAAGATGGCTCTGTCATAGTCATTGACTACCTTTGTGCCTCCAAAGTTCAGTTCTGACTTTGACCTGGCAGCCATCATCGAGATAAGCAGCTCATTGCTTACCGTTTCACTGGCATAAATGGTCGAATAGCCGTAAAGTGAGTAATTGGAGTCTTCATCAAGACTCTCATCAACTATGATGCCTGCCACCCTGATACTGTCACTGAACGCATATGTCTGCATCTGTGACATGTCCTTGAGCACAACATCCTGATCGATGTATCCCTCTCCGCCGTCACCTACGCTGAAGAGAGCATCGCTGGTAGGATCCAGCTTGACGACTATTTCATAATCATTTTCCGGCATGTGCCCGTACTTTATATCCTCAGGCCTGACGTCTTCCATAGGCATGACCGGACCTTCGATGTAGAATTCTCCCATGCTGAAGCTGACACCGGTATCTACCGCAAGGTCGTTTTTGACGATCTCCCTTATGTTCGGAGTAGACTCGATAGCGGCAAAGTCAGCGTCCGTGAAGTTGGACTCATCGGTTTTCTTGATGACTATTCTGTCAGAACTCGAATTGACGAAGTACGGATTGCTGCCGAGGAGGTCGCTCTCATGCATGCTGTTCTTGGTCGTAGCATACTGGCTCAGTACTGCCGTAGACACAAAGAAATACACTATGAAGAGCAGTATGAACTTAGCAGGCAGATTGAATGCGTTGCGAACGCCCAGTCTGAGTTCCGAGCCCTTGCGCATTTTCCTCGGCCTGTAGACAGGTTCGGCATGCATCGTCTCCTTGCCTGCTTCAGCAGCCTGCTCGGCTTTCTCTGCGCGGGCGACACGTCCCTCTCTGACCTTGATCTCATTTGCCGGAGAGCCACCGACCTCTGCGATGTATTGCTCGGCCGAGCTGAGACGTGAAGGCGCGACGGTCTTATCTTCGATGATCTTGCCGTCGTGCATCGTCAGTTTACGCGTCACATAAGGCTCAGCCTGTTCGTAGTTGTGTGTTACTATAACAACGAGCTTGTCAGCCGACACCCTCGCCAGTGTCTCCATTACGCTCTCCGCCGAAGCGCTGTCAAGGTTTCCGGTCGGCTCATCGGCCACGATGATAGGCGCGTCCTTGGCCA
Organism: Anaerovoracaceae bacterium; assembly: GCA_045116695.1. GTDB lineage: Bacteria > Bacillota > Clostridia > Peptostreptococcales > Anaerovoracaceae > Crickella. The sequence goes on from JBGUME010000152.1 coordinate 1,548, forward strand.
GGGCACGCGCTATCGCGACTCTCTGTTTCTGGCCGCCTGAAAGCTTGGATACCTTGGTCCGGCGGTACTTGCTGAGTCCTACCAGATCTATCAGCTCGTTGATGCGCTGTTTGCATTCCTTTTTCTTTTTTCCGCTCAACAGCATGACGACTTCGATGTTCTGATAGACCGTATAGCTGTTGATCAGGTTGAAATCCTGAAAGATATTACCGATGTAAGTCTTGCGATAAGTCTCGTAATCCTCGGTACCGTACGCGGTGGTGTCCTCGCCGCACACAAACATCTCGCCCTCTTCATAAGTGTCAAGGCCGCTTATGACATTGAGCAGCGTAGACTTACCGCTTCCGCTCTCGCCTGTGATGGCTACGAATTCACCTATGTCGAGATCGAGATCGATACGCGAAAAACCCATGCTGACGGTATCTTCGCCGGCATAGTATTTCGAGACCTTTCTTAATTCAATGGTATGAGCCAAGTTATATCCTCCCTGTAGTGGTCTGTCATCAGACCATACTCCAGATGTATTATAACACTTCGAAATTCAGCAGACTGAATCCTTACAGAATATACATAATGAAAACGCCCGCAGGCACTGAAAAAGCGGCGCAGAATATATCTGCGCCGCTCCCGGTTTTTGCTTTATAAGCCTTAGATCTTGTTGTCCGATCCGAGCACATTCACGATCTTGCGTGCTACCATATCCTTTACGGCCTGTCTCGCCGGTTTGAGATACTGACGAGGGTCGAAGTGATCAGGATGCTCACAGAAGTGCTGACGGATATTAGCTGTCATCGCGAGACGGATATCCGAGTCGATGTTGATCTTGCAAACGGACATCTTGGCTGCCTGACGGAGCTGTTCCTCAGGAATACCGATCGCGTTAGGCATGTTGCCGCCGTACTTGTTGACCATCTCTACGAACTCCTGCGGTACGGATGAAGATCCGTGGAGTACGATAGGGAATCCAGGCAGTCTCTTCGAAACCTCTTCAAGAACGTCGAAACGCAGTGGAGGAGGTACAAGAATGCCTTCCTCGTTCCTGGTGCACTGCTCCGGACGGAACTTGTATGCACCATGGGATGTGCCGATGGCGATAGCGAGCGAGTCGCAGCCTGTCCTTGTTACGAATTCCTCTACCTCTTCAGGACGTGTGTAGCTGGCCTGACCGGCTTCTACTACTACCTCATCCTCTACTCCCTCGAGAGTTCCGAGCTCAGCCTCGACTACTACTCCGTGAGCATGAGCGTAATCTACTACCTGCTTTGTGACTGCGATGTTCTCTTCGAAAGGCTTCGAGGACATGTCGATCATTACAGATGTGAATCCGCCGTCGATGCAGCTCTTGCAGAGCTCAAATGAATCGCCATGGTCAAGGTGCAGGCAGATAGGGATATCAGGGTTCTCAATGATAGCAGCCTCAACGAGCTTTACCAGATAGGTGTGGTTCGCGTAGGCTCTTGCGCCCTTGGATACCTGCAGGATCACAGGGCTGCGGAGTTCTCCGGCTGCCTCAGTGATGCCCTGTACGATCTCCATGTTGTTTACGTTGAATGCTCCGATGGCGTATCCGCCGTCATAAGCTTTTTTGAACATTTCTGTTGAAGTTACAAGTGGCATATAATTACCTCCTTTTCATGCATAAACACACTTATATTTTACCTTTATATTTATGTACTTACAAGCACTAAAAGAGCCGGTCCGAAGACCGGCTCTCTTTGCTTTTTATGCCGCGCTGCGACTGATGATTACTCTGCAGGTGCGTAGAAGTCTACGAACTTGACGAGCTTGTCGTAACGTGCCATTGCGGCTGCCTCGTTCTCTGCGAAGAGCTTCTCTGCTCTCTCCGGATTCTCTCTGGTCAGTCTGTTGTAACGTGCTTCGTTCTTCAGGAACTCCTGATATCCGCCTGCAGGTACCTTGCTGTCCAGTGTGAACGGATTCTTGCCCTCTGCCTTTGCAGCAGGATTGAATCTGAAGAGGTTCCAGTATCCGCACTCTACGGCTTTCTTCATCTCCATCTGGCAGTTCATCATGCCGCCCTTGATGGAGTGCATCTCGCATGGCGAGTAGCCGATGATCAGGGATGGTCCGTCATAAGCGATAGCTTCGTTCATTGCCTTCAGAGTCTGATTCGGGTCAGCGCCCATAGCTACCTGAGCTACGTATACATAGCCATAAGCCATAGCGATCTGAGACAGCGACTTCTTCTCGATTGCCTTACCTGCTGCAGCGAACTGTGCTACCTGTCCGATGTTGGAAGCCTTGGAAGCCTGTCCGCCTGTATTGGAGTAAACTTCGGTATCGAATACCATTACGTTTACGTTCTCACCGCTTGCGAGTACGTGATCGAGTCCGCCGTAACCGATATCGTAAGCCCAGCCGTCTCCGCCGAAGATCCATACGGTCTTCTCGCCGAGGAGGTCTTTGCGTGCTACGATGTCAGCTCCGATTCCTGCAGCCTCGAGTGCAGCAACGAGAGCCTCGCCTGCCTTCTTCGATCCTTCAACACAGTTGAAAGCATCGAACCATGCTTCAGCAGCAGCCTTGACTTCATCAGGTACGCCTGCAGCTACGAGGTCCTCAACGTCAGCCTTGATCTTAGCTCTGCGTGCCTTGATAGCCATTCTCATACCGAGACCGTGCTCAGCGTTGTCTTCGAACAGCGAGTTGCACCATGCAGGTCCATGACCTTCAGCGTTTGTTGTGTAAGGAGCTGTTGCGCCAGGGCCGCCCCAGATCGAGGAGCATCCTGTTGCGTTGGAGATGAATGTGTGATCTCCGCAAAGCTGTGTGATAAGTCTTGCATATGATGTTTCAGCACATCCTGCGCAGGAGCCCGAGAACTCGAGGAGAGGAGTCTTGAACTGCGACTTGATAACGTTGCTGTTATCAGCGAATTCCTTCTTGACGGATACGCTCTTTACAGCATAGTCGAAGTTCTTCTGCTCTGGGAGCTGCTCCTCAAGCGGCTTCATTTCCAGTGACTTGGTTGGGCATACTGTTACGCATACTCCGCATCCCATACAATCGAGCGGGGATACTGCGAGGCCATATTTATATGCACCCTTGCTAAGCTTGTGATCAACAGCCTTGAATCCTTCCGGAGCGGCTGCCATCTCAGCTTCGTCGAGCAGATATGGTCTGATAGTAGCATGCGGGCATACGAAGGCGCATCTGTTGCACTGTGCGCACTTTGTGCTGTCCCACTCAGGAACCATAACGGCAACGCCTCTCTTCTCGTATGCGGATGCACCGAGCTCCCACTCACCGTCAACGTGTGGCAGGAATGCGGATACAGGCAGGCTGTCTCCGTCCATGTTGTCGATCGGCAGAAGGATGTTCTTGACCTGCTTGACCAGTGCTTCAGGTCCCTCGAGAGCGGCCTTTGCAGGGTCTGCAGCAGGGTTCTTCCACTCAGCAGGTACGTCGATCTTGACGAGAGCGTCAGCACCGGCGTCGATAGCCTTGTGGTTCATGTCTACGATGTTCTGGCCCTTCTTGAGGTAGGACTTCGTAGCAGCGTCCTTCATGTACTTGATCGCGTCTGCCTTTGGCAGCACCTCAGCGAGCGAGAAGAATGCGGACTGGAGAGTAGTATTAGTTCTCTTGCCCATTCCGATCTTGGCGCAGAGGTCGATAGCGTCGATGATGTACAGCTGGATGTTGTTCTCGGCGATGTACTTCTTAGCAGCAGCGTCGAGGTGGTTGCCGACTTCCTCAGGCTTCCACTGGCAGTTGATCAGGAAGATCCCGCCCGGCTTAACGTCCTGAACGATCTTGAATCCCTTCTCAATGTAGGATGGGTTGTGGCAGGCTACGAAGTCAGCCTTGTTGATGTAGTACGAGCTCTTGATTGGCTTGTCACCGAATCTCAGGTGAGAGATAGTTACGCCGCCTGTCTTCTTGGAGTCATACTGGAAGTAAGCCTGTACGTACTTGTCTGTGTGGTCTCCGATGATCTTGATGGAGTTCTTGTTGGCTCCGACTGTTCCGTCGCCGCCGAGACCCCAGAACTTGCACTCGATAGTTCCGGAAGGAGCTGTGATCGGTGCCGGCTTCTCCTCGAGTGAGAGATTCGTTACGTCATCTACGATGCCGATGGTGAATTTCTTCTTAGGATCAGCCTTTGCAAGCTCATCATATACTGCGAATACGGATGCCGGAGGAGTATCCTTCGAGCCGAGTCCGTAACGTCCGCCGATGACCTTGACATCATACAGTCCTGCTTCTGCGAATGCTGTGACTACGTCGAGGTAGAGAGGCTCGCCGAGAGCGCCAGGCTCTTTTGTTCTGTCAAGAACAGCAACATTCTTGCATGTCTTTGGCAGAGCCGCGATCAGCTTGTCTGCTCTGAACGGTCTGTAGAGTCTTACCTTGATGAGACCGACCTTCTCGCCCTTTGCGTTGAGGTAGTCGATAACTTCCTCAGCAACGTCGCAGATGGAGCCCATTGCGATGATGACTCTGTCAGCATCAGCTGCGCCATAGTAATTGAAGAGCTGATAGTCTGTTCCGAGCTTCTCGTTGATCTTGCCCATGTACTTCTCAACTACATCAGGAACCGCATCGTAGAACTTGTTGCATGCTTCTCTGTGCTGGAAGAATACGTCGCCGTTCTCGTGAGATCCTCTCAGATGCGGATGATCAGGGTTCAGGCATGCGTCGCGGAATGCTTTGACGGCATCCATGTTGCACATTTCCTTGAGATCTTCATAGTCCCATACTGCGACTTTCTGGATCTCGTGGGATGTTCTGAATCCGTCGAAGAAGTTCAGGAAAGGAACTCTGCCTTCGATAGCTGCCAGGTGAGCTACTGGAGCGAGGTCCATGACTTCCTGTACGTTGCTCTCTGCGAGCATCGCGAATCCTGTCTGACGGCAGGCATATACGTCGGAATGGTCACCGAAGATGTTCAGCGCGTGAGTCGAAACCGTACGTGCCGATACATGGAACACTGCAGGAAGGAGCTCGCCGGCGATCTTATACATGTTAGGGATCATCAGCAGAAGACCCTGTGAAGCTGTATAGGTCGTTGTGAGTGCTCCGGCTCCGAGTGAACCGTGGACCGCTCCGGCTGCGCCGGCCTCAGATTCCATCTCAACTACCTCTACGGTGGAGCCAAAGATGTTCTTGCGGCCTGCGGCTGCCCACTGGTCTACATAGTCAGCCATAGGCGAGGACGGTGTGATCGGGTAAATACCGGATACTTCCGTGAACGCGTAGGAGACATGTGCAGCAGCGTTGTTGCCGTCCATTGTCTTGAATTGTCTCTTCATTCTTTCATCTCCCTTATAAAAAGATTTTGAAATTGAGTGATAATTAGTAAAAAGTACTTTTTTGGAATATATGGTGAAATAATTATTCCCGAAAGTTTTTTAGTCCCTGTACCCTTTTAGTGACGGGTCGTGAGCATATGTCCTGCAGAATCGACTCCGCGGTAGCCGGCACTTAGCGACTGGCAAGCAGCCTCAGCGACGAGCAGGCGAGGAGCCTGTGTCGGCTGCGCGGACAGAGCTTAGTACCGCTGCGTTAAGCCGCGGCGAGGCGGGAGCCGTATCGATTCGGAAGGATATATGCGGAAGGCCCGCCTTATTAGCAGTAGCGTTACATAGCTTCTACGAGCGCCTGAGTATCCTTTGCGATCATGAGCTCTTCGTTTGTAGGAATGACGAATACTCTTACCTTCGAATCCTTGCCCGTGATCTCGACTTCCTTGCCTCTGCAGTCATTCTTCTTCTTGTCGATGGTGATGCCCATGAAGCCGAAGTTGTCCATGACCTTCTCTCTCAGCTCGATGTCGTTCTCGCCGATACCTGCTGTGAATACGATGGCGTCTACCTGGCCGAGCTCAGCGATGTAAGCTCCGATGAAACGCTTTACGGATCTGAGCAGCATCTCTCTCGCGACGTGAGCCTTGTGGTTGCCCTTTGCCTCTGCGATGCAAACGTCTCTGACGTCGCCGGAGATCTCGGATATAGCGAGGAGTCCGGACTTCTTTGTCATCATGTCTGTGATCTCCTTGACCGGCATTCCCGTCTGCTCATAGATGAAGCTGACGACTGTAGGGTCGATGGAACCGCAGCGTGTACCCATTACGAGTCCCTCGAGCGGCGTCAGGCCCATCGATGTGTCGTAGCACTTGCCGCCCTTGACGGCTGTGATGGAGGATCCGTTGCCGAGGTGGCATGTAATGATGTTGAGGTCCTTAGGGTCCTTGCCCATGAGCTCTGCGCATCTCTCCGAAACATAGCGGTGGCTTGTTCCGTGAGCGCCGTATCTCTGGACGTGATACTTTTCTGCATATTCCCAAGGAATAGCGTAGTATTTGCACTCATCAGGCATGGTGCGGTGGAATGTAGTGTCGAATACAACGACGCCCGGTGTGTCAGGCAGCACCTTCTTGCAGGCGCGGATACCGACCAGTGCAGGCGGGTTGTGGAGAGGTCCTATCGTGCAGAGCTCTTCGATGCCTGCCTCTACCTCGTCGGTGATGATCTCCGACTTGTCGAAGAGGTATCCGCCCTGTACTATTCTGTGACCTACAGCTCCGATCTCATTCATGTCGGCAATGACTCCGTGCTCAGGATCTGTCAGAGCGTTGATGACGAGCTGCATCGCTACTCCGTGATCCGGAAGCGGAACGTCATGGTCGAATACGGTGCCGGCGTCAGTCTTGTAATTCATGTGACCGTCTTCACCGATCCTCTCGCAGAGACCCTTCGCGAGTACGGAATTGTCGTCCATGTTGATGAGCTGATACTTCAGGGATGAACTTCCTGTGTTAACTACCAGAATGATCATATCTAGAATTCCTTTCATTATTGTGATCAAGTACGGCGCCGGGTTTTTTCACCCTGAAAAACGCCGCTAAAAACCCGCATATATTGTATCACAATAATGCGGGTTTTTCTCTGCCATTCTTGGTCTTTATTGGACTTTCTTGGTCTTATTTTTGTGC
>JBGUME010000153.1:0-2470 GCA_045116695.1 Anaerovoracaceae bacterium
GCAGTGCAGACCGACTCTCGTCTCTATACCATAATCGAAGTCGAGTCTGAACGCGGCGTCAGCGCAGTCTACTCCAAGTGTCTGTACGGAAACGACTCCGGTGCGTCCCTCGATCCCCTTAAGACCTATTATCTTCAGCTTGCCGGCTTCCTCGAGAGGGAGGATACCGTCAAGGAATCTTTTTGTAAGACCAAGCTCGTGCTCACATATGGCACCGAGCCCTTTTTCTTTTATCCATTTGAGTCCGGCATGAAGTCCGACGATCCCCGGTATGTTCATGGTGCCCGGCTCAAATCTGTCAGGCATGAAATCCGGTATCTCTTCGGTATGGCTGATGGAGCCCGTGCCGCCGGAAAGGAGGGGGTCTATGAGGCTGATCATACCTTCATCGAGTATGAAACCGCCAATGCCCTGTGGTCCCAGAAGCGATTTATGACCTGTGAAGCAAAGAGCATCTATATGCATCTCTTTCATGTCGATAGGGATGATGCCCGCGCTTTGGGCGGAATCGACGATAAATTTCAGACCGTGCTTTTGGCAGATCCTGCCGACCTCTTTAATAGGATTGACTGTTCCGACCAGATTACTTGCGTGCGTCATGACTATGGCAACTGTGTTTTCCTTGATCATGCTTTCTACTGCATCAAGAACAAGTTCGCCGGTCTCAGTGCCCGGTATCCTGTCGAATTCGATACCTTTCTTTGAAAGCTGTACCAGAGGCCTCATCACAGCGTTATGCTCCATGGAAGAGCATAGTATGTGATCGCCCGGCTTCAGAAATCCCTTCAATACAACGTTGAGCGACTCGGTAACGTTCTTTGTGAACACCACGTTCTTGCAGTCCGAAGCACCAAACAATTCTGTCAGCATCTCACGGGTCTCAAACACCGTGCCTTCAAGATCGTAAGCAACCTGATAGCCGCCGCGGTTGATATTGGCGCCTATGCTTGTCATGTACTCGTATACGGCATCGGCTACTTCCTTAGGCTTCGGAAACGAAGTCGCGCCGTTATCCAGATAAATCTTTTCCATTTAAACTCCTTCTAAAGAGCAATGCCAGTTTATACATATCCATTATAATACGGCGTTGTTCAATTGATAACACATCTGATATAGATAATCTCAATAATATTATGCACTTAATTTAGAGTAACAGATTTGTTGAATATGAGGGTTCTTTTCCCTATAATTATGTTACGAAATAATGCGAATTCAGGAGTTTGTAATTTATGGATTTCAGCAAATATAAACGCGTACATTGCCTGGGGATAGGCGGGATCGGTCTGTCTGCAGTTGCCGAGATACTACTCGACAGAGGGTATATCGTCAGCGGCACCGACATACATCCGTCAAAGGTCACCAGGCATCTTGAATATCTGGGGATAAAAGTATACACATCTCATGAGCCGGAGAATGTCGAGGGCGTCGATGCCATCGTTTATTCGGCTGCTGTTTCGGATGAAAATCCGGAGGTGAAGAGAGCGAAAGAACTGGGCATCCCTCTGTTTTCGAGAGCTGAAGTGCTTGGCATGATCATGGATGACTACGAAAATTCTGTGGCCATCTGCGGTACGCATGGAAAGACTACAGTTACATCGATGACGTCACTCATACTGCGCAACGCGAATTACAAGCCGACTATCCTGGTCGGCGGCAATCTGCCTCAGATCAACGGCAACGTTGAGATAGGCGGCACCAAGTACTTCGTGACCGAAGCCTGTGAGTATATGGACAGCTTCCTTCAGCTGCGCCCGAGCATAGGCGTCATACTCAACATCGATTCAGATCACCTTGATTATTTCAAGGATATGGAGCACATAGTCAAGTCATTCAGTACATTCGTTGAGCAGATACCGCCTCATGGGATCATCATCGCTTTCGGAGACAATCCGTTCGTACGCAGCATCCTTAAGGATCATGACAACAAGATCACTTACGGATACAGCGAGAGCAACGACTTCTATGCCGAGAATATCAGGTTCAATGAAAACGGTTATCCGATCTTCGAGATCTGGAATGAAGACAATAAAATCACCGAACTGGAGCTCAAAGTACCGGGAGAGCACAACGTGCTTAACGCAATGGCTGCGTTCGTAACAGCTTCATATCTGGGCGTAGACGCAAAAACGATAGCGTCGACTCTTTATGAATACAGCGGTACGAACCGCAGATTCGATTTCATCGGAACGACGGACAAGGGCGTAAGGATCATCGATGACTACGCGCATCATCCGACAGAGATCAAGGCGACTCTTTCGGCGGCACGTAACGTAAAGCATAACAAGCTCTGGCTTATATTCCAGCCTCATACATATACGAGGACAAAAGCCCTGTTCAATGAGTTCGTGGACGCTTTCATGGATGCCGATGTAGTGATACTTACGGACATATATGCTGCCCGCGAGAAAGACGTATACAATATCTCATCATACAAGCTCGTGAATGCCATCAAGGCAAAACATCCGGAAAA
>JBGUME010000154.1:0-2966 GCA_045116695.1 Anaerovoracaceae bacterium
TGAGTACCGAGAAGAGATGTTAGCTGCATAGAAAAACTCCAGCGATTTCTCGCTGGAGCAAAAGTCTAACTTTTGGGGGTCACCTCATCGTACAGGCAGGCTTTTGTGATGCTTCTAAATATCTGTCCTGGCAAGGATCTGCGCCGGTGTCTTTCTCATGGTCACGTAGACCGGTATGAGTCCTGCAAGCAGGTTGAACACCAGTATGATGCCAAATGTGATAGCCGCTATCACAGGAGTGAGCATATACAGACCTTCAAGATAGTACGTTATCTTGACTACCTGGGACAATCCGAAGTACATGAGCGCGATGCCCGGGATAGCTGTCAGGAATGTCATAACGAGGATCTCTCCCGTAAACATCCTGTAGATATCCTTCTTCTTCAGACCGATGGCTCTGAGCGTACCGACTTCCTTGATCCTTGACAGGAATGAGGATCTCAGCATCAGGAACATCTCTATCAGTGAAATGAACATGATGATGCCCGCTACGATTATGGCCGATGTCAGCTGATCCTTGCGCTCATTTATATACGCTTTTTTATCGCGCGTATCGTTGACCTTGGCGGCCAGCCCCTCATTGCTCAGCATGGACTTCAGCAGAGCGGCGTCCTCGGTATATGCCGAAAACTCTTTCTGCTTGCTGATGTAATCCTCCTTTATGGTATCGGCATGCACGTAGTATGTATCATCACCCGCGCTGTCGCTGGTATAGTAGCCTACTACGGTCAGCTTATGTCCGCCCATCTTTACCGGCAGGGTCTTGCCTATCGCTATTTCATCTTCATGCGAGATATTGATGATGGCTTCGGATTCAGATTCCGGCGCGTCGCCCTTCTTTATATTGATATTATTCTTGGCAAGGGCAATGTCCATGACTCTTCCGGACTTGATGACATCTTCAGCTGCCTCATCACCTTCGAATTCCATGAATGAGAAATCATCATCAGCTTTGTCGCCGTTTGTCAGGATGTTTATCACCTGTCCTTCGTCAATGAATAGTGACGGAGACTCTGTATCGGATACTCCTGTTATTACGTAGTCATCCAGGTTCCGCACCCTGAGCCTGCGGCCTACGAACTCTTCCAACGTGTCGAGACCTACCGCTTTGCCCAGACCGTCTCTAAGGAACTTGTCGATCAGCGCCTTATCGATTACCACATCGTGCGGTTCCGCAGGCATGGCTCCCGCAACCAGGTCTTCCGGTTTAAGCGCCTTGGTCAGGGCCAGAGAAACATTCAGATTCTCCTGCGCGTAGCCGGTCTGCAGATAGTCATCCATCGGAAGCGTGATGCTCATCCTGGTATCTCCCGGAATGACGTACGAGACGGTTTCAAGGCTTTCCACCAGATTCAGCATCTCATCTGTCTGCGCTGTATTGGAGACAGTGACGTAATTGCCGTTTGTCGTCCTGTAGTCAACAGGCTTCACTTCGAGCAGTCCCAGCACGTTACTTATCGCCAGGAAGGCAAACATAGCCGCGAATACGAAACCTATCATGAGTAACTTCTTGATCCGCTTAAAGCCTTTTACCGTCCTCCATCCGCTGCTGATCATATTGGTCAGCCTGTAGATGGAAGTGTATTTTGCCTTGTACTTGCTTGGGAGGCACGCGGTATAGTCAAAGTCCTTGTCCTCGAAATAGCTCTCATCCATGGCCGTGTAATGTTCGTCGACCATTTCGATATTGGATGATTCGTCTACTACGTTGAGCCTGCCGCCCGTATTGATATACAGGTTGTTTCCTCTGATGACCACCTTGATGTCGGCCTGACGCTCCTCATCGCTGTAAACGTCGACGTTCACGTCACCCTGGCTGAATCCCTTGTGGACTGCCATATCTTTGAGATAGATCTTGTTCTCAAGCTGGTAATCAAGGTATCTTGACGAGTCGTTATTGTATGCCTTGACGATGCGGCCGTCTTTCATCTCAGCCACATGGTCTGAGTAGAACTCGGCTATGTTGCGCTCATGAGTTACGAGAAGCACCAGTCTCTCTCTCGAGATCGTCTTGATGATGTTCATGATCTCAAGAGTGTTAGCGCTGTCGAGGTTACCTGTAGGCTCGTCCGCGATGATGATGCTAGGGTTCTTGACTATGGCCCTGGCGATCGCGACTCTCTGTCTCTGTCCTCCGGACAGCGATCCGGCCAGCTTGTTCCTGTACTGGTCTATGCCTACCTTCTCAAGGCAGTATCTTACACGCGCGGTGACAGTGGTGTTGTCCCTGATGCCTATCATGCGGAGCGCGATGGCAACGTTCTCGAATACGGTCCTGTCGTCCAGCAGATTGAAGTTCTGGAATATGTATCCGATGCGCGCATTACGGATGCTGTCGATCTTGCTTGAACTGAATCTGGTGATCCTCTGGCCGTCTATGGTGATAGTACCGCTGTTGACTTTATCGAGTCCGCCAATGGCGTTCAGCAGGGTCGTCTTTCCGCAGCCGGAAGGTCCGAGCAGACACACTATGCCCTTGTCAGGCAATGTCATAGTGGTGTTGTCTATGACGTGGATCTGGTTGGCCTTTCCCTTGTTGTAGTATTTATTGACCTTTTCGATCTTTATCATGCCGCTACGCCCCCTCTCTGAATGCCTTCATGGCACTTCTTGTGAAGATGTGCCTTGAATATCTGTTGGCGATAAGGAGCGACATCAGCAGGAGCAGTCCTCCCAGGATGCCGTAATCGAGCGGCGTCAGGTAATACAGCAGTTTGGTGACCTCTTTGAGATCGTTGTGTACCAGTTCCTGTATGATGCCTTTGTTCATGAGCACCACAAATGCTATATCTACGCCGTAGGCTATTATCATCATAAGTATCAGCTCGATCCTGAGGATATTGTCGGTGTTGCCCTTGGTAGCGCCGAGTATCCTGAGCGTCGAGTAGTATGAGTTTCTGGACCTCATTATCAGCCTGATGACCGCGTATGCTATGAAGAAAAGTATGATGAATTCAAGCAGCAGT
>JBGUME010000155.1:0-18918 GCA_045116695.1 Anaerovoracaceae bacterium
ATAAGACAGCGCCGGCGCAGAAGTACGTCGAAGAAGTAGATGCACGCCGGAGCATAACACTGGGCGGGACATCACTCATCTCAGACGCGGCAGTAAAGACTATCATGGGAAGATAGACCCTTGCCGCAATATGGCCAACATAAAAGACCTTGACTGACAGTCAAGGTCTTTTTAGCTGGGGACGGTATTATCTATAGGGGTCTTCATTCTAAAGAAACTGTGAACTTTGTTGAAATTTAAGGCTTATTAATAATACAATGAACGTAGTATGAGTAAGAATAAATCACTGTTTCACAACATCTCTACCCGTATCGTAAAGCTGATCAATCTTGTGCTCATGACAGCGCCTTTTGCCGTCATATGGTACAGGTTTTACGCGGATCAGCTTTGGGTCAAGTTCTGGAGGCGAGGCCACTGGCTCGTTATCCTTTTGTTTGTCATACTCTATTTTGTCATCGGCCGCATATATGAAGCGTTCAAGATGTCATACACCAGCAAGGGAGAGATCATATACAGTCAGATGCTGTCGCTCTTTGAGGTGGATTTCATCATGTACATCGTGGCGTGGCTGCTCATCAGACACGCTCCTTCTGTGATACCAATGCTCATTGTGCTGGCGGTCCAGCTGGTCATTTCGACAGTCTGGACCTTTTTGGCTCAGGAATGGTATTTCAGGACATTTCCGGCTGACAAAACAGTTATCATCAGGGATATCCGCGAGGATATATCCCACTTGATAGAACGGTATGATCTTGAGAAGAAATACAAGGTCATAGCTTCTGTTAGCGTTTCGGAATGCATCGATAATATCGATATACTCAAAGATGCTGACGCGGTATTCCTTGTGGGCATCCACAGTCATGACAGAAATATAATTGCCAAGTACTGCATGATGCACGATATAACGGCATATGTGATCCCGAGAGTCGGAGATCTGATACTTGCGAGCGCGCACAGGATCCACCTGCTGTATCTTCCTATGTTAAAGATCGACAGAAGCAATCTCTCGTTTGAGTATCTGCTGGTCAAACGCATGGGAGATATAGTTCTGTCGCTGGTAGGACTTATAGTGCTGTCTCCGGTATTCCTGATCACAGCTATATGCATCAAGGCTGAGGACGGCGGCCCGGTCTTCTATAAGCAGACCAGGCTGACCAAAGATGGCAAGGAGTTCGAAATACTCAAATTCCGAAGCATGCGTACAGATGCTGAAAAAGATGGTGTGGCCAGGCTTTCCAGCGGTGATGATGACGACCGCATCACAAAGACCGGACGCGTGATCAGAAAAACCAGGATAGACGAGCTGCCTAATCTGATAAACATTTTCAGAGGCGATATGTCCATCGTTGGTCCAAGGGCAGAGAGACCGGAGCTTGCTGAGGAATATCAGAAGGAGCTGCCTGAGTTCGCGTTCAGGCTGCAGACCAAGGCCGGACTTACCGGCTATGCCCAGGTATATGGCAAGTACAACACAGAGCCATACGACAAGCTGCTTATGGATCTCATGTATATTGCGAATGCAAGCGTATTCGAAGACCTTCAGATCATATTCGCGACAGTAAAGATCCTTTTCATGTCGGAGAGCACTGAGGGTGTTGAAGCCGGTCAGACGAACGCGATGACAGGCAGCAAAAAAGACGGGAAGCAATAGTCATACAGATAAGTCTTAGCATTGGAGAACTAATGAGGATATGTTTTTTAGGACCGGCGTCCAACGTGCATATAATCAAGTGGTGCGGCTGGTTCAGCAGCCATGGCCATGAGGTACATGTAATATCGTTTATTCCGGGAGAGATATCAAATGCGAAGGTGCATTTGATAGATATTGGTGTGGACGTAAAAGGAAGCGATGCCGGCAAACTGAAATATCTGCTCACCGGCGGAAAGATCAGAAAACTGGTCCGGGAGATACAGCCGGATATCGTAAATGTGCACTATGCCTCCAGCTATGGAGCCGCAGCCGCGATGAGCGGATTGAAAGGATATGTGCTGTCAGTATGGGGGTCGGATGTTTATGACTTCCCAAATAAGAGCCCTCTGCATAAAGCGCTTCTTAAATACAGTCTGAGAAGAGCCGGATATCTGTTTTCAACAAGCAGGGCGATGGCGGAGGAGACTTCAAAATACACTTCGAAGAGGTTTGAGATCACACCTTTCGGGGTCGATATGGAGCTGTTCAGCCCGGATAAAAGAACAAGAGAGGACGATTCGGCATTCGTTGTCGGAACGGTCAAAAGCCTCTCAGACAAATATGGGATCCGGTACCTGCTTGAGGCTGTTGCGGCGGTCAAAAAAAAGGGCGAGATCCCTATCCGCCTGAGGATCGCGGGCAAAGGACCTCAGGAAGAGGAGTACCGCCGGCTGGCAGAGAGGTTTGGGATCAGCGACATCACTGACTGGCTTGGGTTCATAAGCCAGGCAGAGGCTGCGACCGAATGGGCAAACATGGATATCGCAGTGATCCCGTCAGCGCTTGAATCCGAGTCATTCGGTGTAGCAGCTGTTGAAGCGCAGGCATGCGGGACTGCCGTGATCATTTCAGATATCCCGGGACTGATGGAGGCGACAAAGCCGGGACTTACGAGCAAAGTCGTGCCGAGAGAGGATGCCGCGGCCATAGCGGCAGCGATCACCGTTCTCTACAGAGACAAAGCGTTAAGGGAAAAGATGGGAGCGGAAGGCAGCAGATTTGTGAGAGCGAATTATGAGCTGGATCAGTGCTTCCTGAATATAGAAAAACTGTTTAATGAAATAAAGGACAGAAGATAATGAGCAAATGCATTTTTTATCTGCCATATAAACTGGATAAGAGCGGCAAAGGAGCAAGGATGCTGAGGCCCCGCAAGATGATACAGGCCTTTGAGGCCATTGGTTATGACGTCTTTGTCATCGAAGGATGGTCTGCCGAGAGAAGAAAGAAGATCGCGCAGGTCAAAAAAGACATTCTGAACGGCGTGAAGTATGATTTCGTCTATTCTGAAAGCAGCACCGAACCGACGCTGCTGACCGATCCGAGCCATCTGCCGACGCACCCGTTCCTGGACTTCGGGTTCTTCAAATTCGCCCGAAAGCACGGCATAAAGATAGGCCTGTTTTACTGCGATATTTACTGGAAGTTCAGCACCTACGGAGAGGGATTGCCTGCATGGAAAAAGAAGGCAGCCCTTATGAACTACAGGTACGATGTGAAACAGTATAAAAAAACTCTGGATGTCATTTACGTACCTGACATGAAAATGTGCAATTACCTTAACGAACCGAGCCTTAAAGCGATCGCGAAAGAACTGCCGCCGGGCGCTGACGATATCGTTATCGAAAAGAGAGATCCGGGCAAAAGGGATTTCAGTAAAAACCCGCTGACTATTTTTTACGTCGGAGGGATCGGGAGCCATTACCGCATAAATGAACTCATGAAAGCGGTACACGAAGCCGATGATACGAAGCTGATCCTGTGCTGCCGCGAGACTGAGTGGGAGAAAGAGAAGGCTGTTTATGAGCCTTACCTGGATAACAAGATAGAGGTCGTCCATAAGTCCAGTCACGAGCTGGAGCCATATTACAGAGACGCTGACATCTGCTCTCTCCTGTTCATGAGTGATGAATACAGGGGGATGGCCAAACCATTCAAGGCGTATGAATACCTGGCTCATGAGGTCCCGGTGATCTCTACTAAAGGGACGGCTATAGGGGAGTTTGTCGAAAAAAACGCGATCGGATGGAATATCGATTTCGATGCTGCCGAGATCAGGAACGTGCTGGATGCTGTCAGGAAAGATCCGTCGGTGCTCGATACGATCAGAGAGAACTGCAGCAGGGTCAAAAGGGAAAACCTGTGGACCTGCCGCGCTGAGACCGTTGCGGCAGATCTGAAATAGTCATTCAGTACAGACAAAGGAAACGCAAAGATAATGAAAAAGATGCTGCTTATAACAAGAGGATTCCCATACGGTACCAGCGAGCAGTCCTTTTTACAGACTGAGTTCAGAACGCTGGCGGAAGCTTTTGATATAACAGCGTTTTCAGAAGGGACAGACCCTCTGCCTGTGCAGAAAGGCTTTGAAAACGTAAAGACCATCAGATATGAAGACAAGACGCTGAAGGAACTGACAGGGAAAGCCGTGCTCAGAAAGGATACTTTGAGAGACATGGCGGACGCGGTGCGCGGAGCAAGTCCTGAAATGGCTTACAGGCGGGTCCGCGAGATCACCGGCTATTCTGCCCGCGCCTGCTTTATGGAACCGGCTCTGCGCGAGGCGATCATGGAGGTGGAGCCGGATATTATATACAGTTTCTGGTGCACACCGGCTACATTGGCAGCGCTGAGGCTGAAAAAGGAATTCCCTGAGATCAAGGTGATCTCACGATTCCACGGATACGACCTTTATAATGAGAGGCGCCCGAGCATGCGGCAGCCGTTCAAGCCGATGATCTCGAAGGAGCTGGATGCGGTTTTCTTCGTGAGCAGATGCGGAAAAGAATATTTTGAAAAGACCTGGAACAGAAGAGGAAGCGTGCACTATCTGGGCACCGTAAAGAGAAAAACGGTGGATGAAAACCCGGAAAGGCTGATCCTTGCCAGCTGCTCAAATATGATAGAACTGAAAAGGATAGACCTTATTATAGAGGCTTTGGCGAAGCTGCCTGAGGATATCAAAGTCAGCTGGTATCACTACGGAGACGGTCCTGCCAGAGAAGCTCTGGAAAAGCAGGCACGGGATGTTCTCGCCAAAAGGGAGAACGTAGAGTATTGCTTTGCCGGGTTTGTGGATAATGATGCGCTGATCAAAGCTTACAGAGAGATAAAGCCGTGGCTGTTCATCTCGACTTCCGCTACAGAGGGAGGAGTTCCCGTTTCAATGCAGGAAGCATTCTCCATGGGGATCCCGTGTATCGGAACTGATGTCGGAGGCATACCGGAGATAATACAGGACGGATACAACGGACTCCTGCTTGAGGCATCGCCTGAAACAGAAGATATAAGCGCTGCCATAGAACGTTATTACAGGCTCCCGGGAGAGCAGAGAGAGAAGTTCAGGATGCATGCGCATGAGACCTGGGAACGGTCATTTGACGCTGAGGTAAACGCGAAGAAGTTCCTGCAGGAATTAACTGATAAGTTCTAAAACATTGCCTTGCGGACTTTGACGGAAGGTTTGACAGATAAAGGAGAGCACTTTCAAATATGGACATAAAAACCGTTACAGTCATTGGTGTTACCGGAACCATGGGTGCCAACATCGCGGGCATCTTCGCTTCGTTTGGAAATGCGAAGGTCTACTGTATAGGGCGCGATATAGAGAAAGTAAAGAAGACGGTCCCGAGGATCGTGAAGTCAGTCAGGGCGGATGCGATCAAAGAAAATCTCATTCCGGCTGATTTCTCAATGCTTGAACAATGCGTCTCAGACTCAGATCTGGTTTTTGAGAGCGCAGCTGAAGATATCGGGATCAAAAAGGAAATAGCAGGGAAAGTCGGGCAGGCGCTGCAGCCACACGCGATATCCTGCACAGGTTCATCGGGTCTGTCGATCACATCGATAGCGGAATGCTACCCTGAGGAACTTCGCCGGCACTTCTTCGGAGTGCACATGTTCAATCCGCCTTATACACTCAGCCTCTGTGAACTGATACCGACGAAATATTCCGACGCGCATATGAAGGATGCGTTATCTGTGTATCTGAAAGATGTGCTGCTTCGCACAGTTGTGGAAGTGAAGGACTCCCCGGCGTTTCTGGGCAATCGTATCGGGTTTCAATTCATAAATGAGGCACTTCAGTATGCCGAGAAGTATAAGGACAACGGGGGTATCGATTATATTGATGCGATCCTGGGACCTTTCACGGGCCGGACCATGCCACCGATCACTACTGCTGATTTTGTCGGACTTGATGTACATAAGGCGATAGTAGATAACCTGTATGAGAATACTGACGATTATGCTCATGAGACATTTGTTTTACCTGCCTATGTTCAAAAGCTCATAGACGAACACCATCTTGGCAGGAAGACCGGCGGCGGTCTGTACAAAATGATCAAGTATGACAATGGACTCAGACGGTACACGGTCTATGATATCAACACGGGACTCTACAGGGATGTTATCCCGTATGTTTTCCCGTTTGCCGATAAGATGAGGCGTTATATCGCGGAAGGTGAATATCAAAAAGCCTTTGAAAGTCTCCTGAACAATCACTCTCAGGAGGCGGAGATCTGCTTATCATTCCTGTTGAAGTATATCGTATATTCCCTCAATGCTGCCGGAGAGGTGGCTTACAGTATCGATTCAGCAGATGCTGTCATGGCTGCGGGATTCAATTGGTGTCCGCCGCTTGCGATGTTCCATGCGCTGGCATCTGTTGCTGATGTGCCGGATCTCATAAAAAAACGCATTCCTGAGGTATGCAGCAAGGTCGACATCGATCAGCTGCTCACTAAAGTAAACCCGTCCGGTTATGACTACAGGCCATTTTTTAAATCAGGGAGATCGATTCGATGAGTAAGGTATATGTATTGGGAGGAGCCCAGACTGACTTCGCTCGAAACTGGAGGAAGGAAGGCAAAGGAATAGTAGCGCTCCTGAAGGAAGCGGTCAATGATGGCCTGACCGGGGCTGGACTTAATAATAATGATATCGCGGAGCTGAACAAGGATAATCGCGTTGCCTGCTTTGTAGGAAATTTCATTGCGGAAAAGTACACTGACCAGGGACATCTTGGGGCATTCCTCACAGAGGTCGATCCGGCATTCTACGGAGTTCCAAGCGCAAGATATGAAGCGGCTTGCGCGAGCTCTTCGGCAGCGATCGATGCCGCCACCGCGAAGATCAAGTCCGATGAATATGATTTAGCGATAGTTGTCGGCTGGGAACTGATGAAGACCGTTGAGTCCAGGGTTGGCGGAGACTTTCTGGGCAGAGCTTCTTATTACGAGAAGGAAGGCAAAGGGGTAGACTTACCGTTCGCTAAGCTGTTTGGAAGGCTCGCAGATGAAACATTAAAGAAATATCCTGACCTTGATGAACAAAGATACATGGATGCCCTGGCAAAGATCAGTGTCATCAACTATTCAAATGGCAAGCGCAATCCGCTCGCTCAGACCCGAAAATGGTTCATGAGCTACAAACAGGCAAGCACAAGAGGAACAGAGACGAACCCGCTCATCGGCGGAAGGATAGCCGTGTCTGACGCGTCGCAGATCACAGATGGTGCCGCGGTAGTGGTATTGGCTTCTGAGAAGTTCGCAGCAGAGCGCGGCTATAAAGACAAACCGGTTATAAAGGGATACGGTCACAGGACAGCCCCGCTTCTGTTCGATAAGAAGATAGAGGATGGAAGCGATAGTCCATACATTCTCCCATGGACAAGACAGACTGTGCTGGACGCGTACAGGAGAGCGGCTTTGACAGTCGATGATATCGATGTCTTTGAGACACATGACTGTTTCACAAGTTCTGAGTATGCGGCAATTTCATGCTTTGGATTAACAGAACCCGGTAAGGAGTATGAGGCTGTAGAGTCAGGCCTGATAGCCTTTGGCGGCGCTAAACCGATCAATCCGTCAGGAGGACTTATCGGATGCGGACATCCGGTAGGGGCATCCGGGGCGAGAATGCTTTTAGACCTTTATAAACAGGTAACAGGCACAGCCGGAGATTATCAGGTGAAAGGCGCAAAGAACGGCCTTATGCTTAATATCGGCGGCAGCGCTACAACGAATTACGTGTTTGTTGTTGGAAAAGATGATTGAACAGGAAAATGAATTGAGAGGATCGATACCTGAATGAAGATCAGTAAGCTGGGTCAGATCATACGCGATAAGAATAAAAGACATCAATACTCCTACAGTTACTACGACAGATTGTTCAAGCGGGAGATGCCCCGGGGTCTTGCCGGGACGATCAAGCGCAATAATGCGAAAGATTATGCGCAAAACGGCAATCCCACGATAGTGCTGAACACATATGATAATTCCGGGCAGGTCGTCCATCCGGACGTTATCTATTGGAACGATGAATACTGGATGGCCGTTACGCCATACCCATATACATGTGAAAGATATGAAAATCCATGTATTTATCATGGAGATTCCTTGTTCAGCATGGATCCCATAGGAGCTAATCCTCTGGCGCTGCCTGAGTTCAATGATAAACGGAACCACCTCTCGGATCCTTGTCTGTTTATTCATAAAAACCGGATAAATGTGATATTCAGAGACACCGTTAATCAGGGAGGAAGAGCAGAAGTACAGAATCTGTATATTTGTTCTTCAGAGGACGGCTTCGACTGGAGTGAAAAAAAGCTTCTGTTCAGCTCTGAGGAGGAGAGTTACATCTCACCGGCTGTTCTCATAGGAGATGACGCTATACTGCTTTATTATGTAGATCTGAAGTGTGAAACAGGCGGGGATATAACAGTATGTAAATTAGATGAAGATTATAATATCTTAGAAAAAGCCGCAGTGAGTGTAGATAATGGCCCGGAAGGACTTATTATCTGGCATTTCGGGATCATGACCGGTTCCGGCAGCGGAAAAGACATCAACGGAGACCCATTACGAGCGGTCATTACATTCCGTTCGCTGTCAGACCCGAACAGTTATTACAATTATTTTGCGGAATCAGACACTTCATATACGCATTGGACAGTTGATAGTGAGGTGCCTGTTCCTGAATATTTAAAGCAGCAAATCGATATAGTGTATAAGTGTTCCCTGGTACCAAGGATCAATGATGTTCTGATGTCATTCAGGGATACTGAGAAAAGATGGAGACTCTGTGTACTGCCGGGCCTTAATGATTTGGTTGACAATAAAGACATAGTAGATTCATACAGGGTCTTTTCCAGAGTCTTTCAAAGCCCGATGAGCTTAGACAAGTTCATTTACAAGCATTGCAGCAATCCTTATAAACTGCCTTACTATTATGCGCATATCAAAAGCGGCAGGAAACTTATCGCAACTAACTGCTTCCTGGGCGCAAAAATGAAATACGGAGATAAGCGATATATTGCTGCTCAATCATGCGATACCGCAGTCGTTCCGGAAAACCGCGGCGGCGGCGTGTTCATGCGCATGATCTCAGAAGCAACCGAGAACCTCAAAAGTGAACAAGTGGACTTTATGTTCGGGTTTCCAAACAGCAAATCTTACGGCGGCTTTATGAAGCTTGGATGGAAGGATATTTGCACATATAATTCATTCTTAAAAATATGCAGCACAAAGGACATTTTAATAGAGCGAATGGGAAGAAAGGTCGCAACCGGTCTGCTTAAGACGGCATTCACAGATGAAAGCGTCTTTTTCAACTATGAAAATGCTGTAAAAAAGCTGCCAAACACTTCTATTGATACTCAATTAGGAAAAAAATGCCCGTTTTCTGACAGAGATATTTCGGTCATCAATTCTTCAGACAGTATTAAAATAGAAAGAACTGAAGAGTATTTCAAATGGAAAACAGATAACAATTCGGATCGTTTTTATTATCTTACAGCCAGAGAAAATGATGATCTGACCGGATATATCATTTTTGAGCTGAGTACTCATGGCCGTATCAAAGTGATCGACTGGTTCGCGGTTTCTTATGAGAGCGGCGTATTTGACTATATGCTGAATATCATTGAAAAAACATGCAATTCGGTCGTTGTTCCGATGATCAGAAAAAACAGCGCCGAAGAACAGTGTTTATTCAAAAGAAACTATTATGAGTGCACAAAAAAACCATTTTTGTTTGAATCGATCAAGCTGATCGTCGATCCGCTCAACATAGATAAAAAAGAAGAAGAGATCATACTGAATGCAGATAATTGGTTTATTACGCCCATGGACTGGGATACAACTGTTATTTAAGCTTTCATTATCCGTCTCTAAACAACAGAAGAGGAAAACGTTTAGTGAAAGACAAAGTAGCCAAACTTTTTAAAGCCGGATTTTTTCATATTTTTGGTAGCTCCACTATCAATAAAGTTCTCGTTTTTTTAAGCGCTATCATTTTAGTGCGCGTATTAACAAAGCAGGAATACGGGGTCTTTTCCTATATGTGGAACATCTTCAGCCTCATTCTTCTGTTTTCGGGCTTTGGTATCGAAGCAGGATCGCTGCAGATACTCAGCGAATGTAAGAATGATAAAGAGCGTTTTAAAGATGTATACCGCTATTCAATAAGATTTGGCACTATAGTTAATATCGGTCTGGCCGCAGTAATTATTTTCATCAGTTATTTTGTCCCTTTACCGATAGCCGGGTCAAATGAACTGCTGAAGCTGGTATGCTTTTTACCGATATTGATGTTAATATACAATCTGCAGACTATATACCTGAGGACTCTGTCTGAGAACAAGAGGTTTTCTGCGCTGTCATTAATAAACACTTTTTTTGTATCGGCGCTGACCATAGCCGGAGCATACATATATGAGTCGAAAGGACTGATCTACGGGCGATACCTTGCATATTTAGTTACCATTGTCATAGGAGTTGCCATCATTAAAACTCCGATACCGGTCAGCCGGCATCCGATCAACATCTTACCGGTCGACAAAAGAGACTTATTAAAGATCTCATCTATCGGTCTTGTAAATAACGGCTTGTCTCACCTGATGTATCTGATCGATGTTTTTGTCGTCGGACTGGTCATGACAAGCGAGGTCGATGTTGCGGCATATAAGGTAGCGACACAGATACCAAATGCGCTGGTGTTTATCCCCGCGGCGGTAGTGACCTTTATTTATCCTTACTTTGCGGAGCATCGTGAAGATAAAAAGCTGTGTTTCTACAGATATAAACAGGTCACGGCAGCGATGGTCGCGGCAAACGCCTGTATTTCCGCGATACTGGTTATTTTTGCACCACTGATAATAAGATTGGTTTTCGGCAGTCAGTATCTGGATGCGGTCACATCATTCAGGATCCTTGGGATAGCATATTTCTTCTCAGGCAGCTTCAGGGTCATCGCTGGGAACCTTCTCGCAACACAAAGGAAATACTATTTTCAATTATTTGTTGCGATCACTTCAGGCATATTAAACTTCACGGCTGATTATTTCCTGGTATCAAAGTACGGTATCGAAGGAGCAGCTGTCGCGACTCTGGCGGTTGCCGTATTCACATCATTATTAAACGCAGGATATTTGATCCGGACATTAAAGAGAACTGATCAGTAAAAACATATGACTATAAACAAGAAAACAAGCACAGTATTATTCGTAATAGCAGACGCCATAATAGCAAGTATCAGCGCTATCATGCCGTATGTATTCCGTTTCGGCGTTTTTAATTACGGCGCGCAGACATATTATCTTGACCTGACCTTCAAGTGGCTGCCACTTGACATCCTGATTTTTGTGGGTGTCAACGCATTACTGCATCTCTATAACAGAGTATGGACATATGCCAGCGTTGGAGAGATGTATGACTGCGCAAAATCCGCGGTCATAACAGAAGCGATCTACATGGCTTACAAGATCCTGCTTGGAATAAACATGTTCCGAAGCTACTATCCGTTCAATTTCCTGATCCTTGGAATGCTGCTGGGAGCGTCAAGGATATCCATCAGAGTCATAAGAGGGATCGAGAGGAGCAGAAACAAAAAGGGCGATACTTACAATGTTATGATCATAGGCGGCGGAGCGGCCGCTACCATGCTGATAAAGGAGTATCAGCTCAGCAGGAAAAAGATCAAGATATGCTGCATCATAGACGACAATCCTGAAAAGAAGGGAAAACGCCTTAACGACATTCCTATCATTGGCGGCAGGGATCAGATAGTGACCGCTGCAGGGAAGTATGATGTCGACGAGATAGTGATCGCCATTCCATCCGCCCAGCCGGCAGATGTCAGAGATATAATCACCATCTGCCAGGATACAAAGGCAAGGGTAAGAAGGCTTCCGGCTATTGCCAGCACGTTGACGGACTCTATCAGTTCAGCTGTCCGTGACGTCAATTATGAGGACCTTCTCGGAAGGGACTCTGTCATTATCAAGAATCCTGAATTACATGAGTTCGTACATGATAAAGTCGTTATGGTAACAGGCGGAGGCGGATCTATAGGCGCTGAGCTGTGCCGTCAGCTTGCCGCAAATGAGCCAAAGCAGCTGATAATCGTCGACATATATGAGAACTCCACTTACGAACTCGAAGTGGAGCTCAGCAGATACTACCCTAACGCGGATATCGAGGTGCTTATAGCATCTGTCCGGGACTATGACAGACTCGATACGATATTTGAAAAATACAGGCCGGATGTCGTATATCATGCGGCAGCCCACAAGCATGTCCCTCTTATGGAGACATCGCCTAACGAGGCGATCAAAAATAACTGTCTCGGAACACTGAATCTGGCAAAGCTTTCAGATAAGTACGGCGTGAAGCGTTTCGTGATGATATCGACAGATAAGGCGGTACGCCCTACGAACGTGATGGGTGCGAGCAAGCGCATCTGCGAAATGATAATCCAGACCTATAACCACAGATCTAACACTGAATTCGTAGCGGTGAGGTTCGGAAATGTACTTGGATCGAACGGGTCAGTCATACCTCTGTTCCTTAAGCAGATCGAAGCAGGCGGACCCGTGACACTGACGCACAGAGAGATCACAAGGTTCTTTATGACGATTCCGGAGGCGGTATCGCTGGTCCTTACAGCCGGACTTATGGCTAAGGGCGGCGAGATATTCATTCTTGATATGGGAGAACCTGTCAAGATCTACGACCTGGCCTGCAATCTCATCAGGATGAAAGGCTATGAACCTGAGAAAGATATAAAGATAGAAATAATAGGACTCCGTCCGGGAGAAAAACTCTATGAGGAGCTTTTGATGGCAGAGGAAGGACTGCAGGAAACAGACAATAAGAAGATCCACATAGGAAAGCCTATCGAGATGGATGAAGAGGAATTCCTTGAGAAACTCGATCACCTGATCGATAAAGCAGAGGATAACATGGCCGATATTCGTAAAGATATAAAGGATATATGTCCTACCTATCAGCCAAAATACATGCAATGATCGGATATATAAGAAGATTGGGAGAGATTGATGAGCAACTGTGAAAAAAGAAAAATCAGCTTCAGCCCTCCGGATATCGGAGAAGCTGAATTCGCGGAAGTGGTAGAGACTCTTAAGTCGGGATGGATCACGACCGGACCGAGAACAAAACTTCTTGAGAGAAGGCTTGCCGCATTCATTGAGACAGGAAAGACAGACATAGACTGCTCAACAGACGAAAACACTGTAAAGTACAGCAACAGGGTAGTTTGCCTGAATTCGTCGACCGCGGCAGAAGAGCTGAACCTCAGGATCCTGGGGATAAGACCGGGAGACGAGGTGATCGTGCCGGCATATACATATACAGCAACGGCCTCCGCGGCTATCCACTGCGGGGCCACTGTCAGGTTCGTTGACATTCAGAAGGATGGCGATGCCGCAACTCACATGCCTGAGATCGATTACGATCAGCTGGCAGATATGATCACAAGCGCGACTAAAGCGATCATTCCGGTAGATCTGGGCGGTATCGTCGCGGATTACGACAAGATACTGCAGATAGCAGAAAGCAAGCGCGGGCTTTTCACTCCTCTTGAAGACGACGGAACACCGCTTACAAGTCTTTCATCCCGCATCCAGAAGGCGATCGGCAGAGTCGCCATAGTTGCGGACGGAGCTCATAGCCTTGGCGCAAGCAGGATCATTAAGGGCTATAGAAAATATGCCGGAAACATCGCTGATTTCACCAGCTTCAGCTTCCACGCAGTGAAGAACTTTACTACCGCTGAGGGCGGGGCCGCAACATGGCTGCCTCTGGAAGGCATAGATGATGCGGAAATATATCATATGTATCAGCTTCTGTCGCTTCACGGACAGAGCAAGGACGCGCTGGCTAAGACCAAAGCGGGGTCCTGGGAGTACGATATCGTCGGTCCGTGGTACAAGTGCAATATGACGGATATCATGGCGGCCATAGGATTAAGGCAGCTTGACAGGTATCCGGATCTGCTCAGACGAAGAGTCGAGATCATCGGGAAATACGACGCGATGTGCGATGAACTGGGTATCAGCCATCTGATCCATCATACCGGGAACATGGACAGCTCAAATCATCTGTACCTGATCCGCATCCCGGGAATAGGCGAAGAGGAACGCAACGAGCTGATCGTAAAACTCGCGGAAGCAGGCGTGCCGACTAATGTCCACTATAAGCCGCTTCCTATGATGACCGCTTACGGAAGGGACTGCAGCGCCTATCCGAACGCGTATGATTATTACCATAATCTGATAACTCTTCCGCTGCACACAAATCTTTCTGACGATGATGTTGAGTTCATCACTGATACGTTCAGCAAGATCGCGGCAGATTATCTGAAATGATGCAGGAGTGTGGCACTTATGCTTAGAAAATGGGAAGAGCTGCCGGACTTCATGAGAGTCCCGGAGGTTCGTCCTTACTGGGAAGTTCTGGACAAAAAAAGAAAGCAGATCGCGCTGAAAAGAGCCTTTGACTTTTCAGTAGGAATGATCCTGCTGGTTTTGCTGTGTCCGCCAATGGCTGTTATCGCGGTACTGATAAAAAAGGATTCTGAGGGTCCCGTGTTTTACAGGCAGGAAAGAGTGACTGCCTACGGAAAACATTTCAGAATACACAAGTTCAGGACAATGGTATCGAATGCCGATAAGATCGGATCTGCGGTAACGGTGGGAAATGACAGCAGAATAACAAAGGTCGGAGCCAGACTTCGCGGCTTCAGACTTGATGAACTGCCGCAGGTCATAGATGTCATCAAAGGAGACATGAGCTTTGTCGGGACGAGACCTGAAGCAGTCAAATATGTGGAGAAATACAGACCCGAGTACTATGCCACGCTTTTATTGCCTGCAGGTATCACTTCCGAGGCAAGCATCAGATATAAGGATGAAGATAAGCTGCTGGGAGCTTCGGATGATGTTGACCGCGTATACATAGAAGACGTGCTTCCTGATAAGATGGCGTGGAACCTGAGATCCTTGAAGGAGTTCAGTTTCAAAGGAGAAATAGCAACGATGTTCAGGACCATCGCGGCGGTCTTAGGCAAGGATTACTGAAAGAGAAGAATGAATATACTGTATATTGATCATTATGCCGGCTCCCTGGATATGGGTATGGAATTCAGACCATATTATCTTGCGAGAGAGTGGCAGAAGATGGGACATAAGGTACGCATAGTTGCCGCGGATTTTTCACATCTCAGGAAGAAAAACCCGGAAGTTCAAAGGGACTTTGAGCTGCAGACAATAGATGGGATCGAGTACCAGTGGATCAGGACGGGCAGATATGAGGGCAACGGACTTGCAAGAGCAAAAACCATGTTTGAGTTTTGCGGCAAGTTAAACCTGAATGCCCGGAGGATCGCAAAGGACTTTGAGCCTGACGCTGTTATAGCGTCTTCGACATACCCGCTGGACACATATCCCGCGCAGAGAATAGCCGGGATCGCCGGATGCAAATACATCCATGAAGCTCATGACCTATGGCCGCTTACACTGACGGAAATAGGCGGCATGAGCCCGGCAAATCCGTTTGTCATCATGCTTGCGGCAGCTGAAAGGGCGGCATATTCAAGGGCAGACAAGGTGGTATCCCTGTTCCCGTTTGCATATAAACACATGCTCACGCATGGACTGCAGTCGATGGACAAGTTCGTTTATATTCCCAACGGGATCGTGACCGAAGACTGGGAAAACGCTGCTGACATGCCGGAGGAGCACAAAGAAGCGCTCAGCAGATTAAAAAACGAAGGCAGATTCATAGTGCTCTACCTCGGAGGGCATGCGCTTTCAAACGCTTTGGATGTGCTGATAGATGCCGCGGAAAAGACGGCGGCAGACAGCAACATCGCTTATGTACTGGTAGGAAAAGGCGTAGAGAAGGAGAGACTGATCGGCCGCGCGCGTGAAAGAGGGCTTGATAATGTCGTTTTCCTTCCGCCGGTAGAAAAACTGCAGGTCCCCGCAGTGCTGCAGCAGGCAGACACGCTCTATGTAGGAACAGTCAGCAGCCCGCTGTACAGATTCGGGATATCGCTCAATAAGATCTATGATTATCTTATGGCCGGAGTGCCGGTCATAAGCGGAATAGAAGCGCCTAACAATGATGTGGCAGAAGCCGGATGCGGCATAACTATCAGGCCGGATGATCCTGATGATCTGGTAAGGGCAATAGAGGAAATAAGGGCGATGTCACCGGAGGAGAGGAGACAGCTTGGGGACAACGGACGTACTTATGTAATGGAAAAGTACGATTATAAAGTAATAGCAAAGCAGTTTATGGAAATAATAGAAGGCGGGAACTGAAATGAAGATATTAACAGTAGTCGGCGCCAGGCCGCAATTCATAAAAGCGGCTGTCGTATCAAGGCTTTTGAGGGAAAAGGCGACCGAAGTCCTTGTGCATACCGGGCAGCATTATGACTACAATATGTCGGACATATTTTTTGAAGAACTGAACATTCCAAGGCCGGACTACAATCTCGGGATATCGGGCGGAAGCCACGGACAGATGACAGGCAGAATGCTCGGATCGATAGAGGAAGTGCTGATAAAAGAAAATCCGGATAAGCTGCTTGTATATGGAGATACTAACTCGACCATGGCTGCGGCGCTTGCGGCGGTAAAACTTCACATTCCGGTATATCATGTTGAAGCGGGAAATCGCTTTGGAACACTTGACAGTCCGGAAGAGGTCAACCGTATAGTCACCGATCACGTTTCGACGATCGTGATGCCTTGTACCGAGTCATCTGCTAAGTTCCTTGAAAAAGAGGGGTTAAAAGAAAAAACACATATAATAGGAGACCCTATGTATGACGCTTTTCTTTATTATGGCAGCCGGCTGACGGATAAAGACAAAAATGCGTTGTTTGGGTTTGATGGGGAGGTCATCAGCAGACCGGATGACTTCTATTATCTGACATGCCACAGGCAGGAAAACACTGACACGGATGACAAACTGCGGGCGATCCTGGAGGCGATGAACAGTCTGGACGCTCCGACGATCTATCCGGTACATCCAAGGAATAAAGAACGCGCTGCCAGAGTCAGTAAAGACCTCGACAGGATCATTCTTACTCAGCCGGTAGGATACCTTACCTCGATATCTCTGGTGAATGACGCAAAGAAGATAGTGACCGATTCGGGAGGTCTTCAGAGGGAAGCGTTCTTCGCTGAAAAACAATGTGTAACAGTACTCGATTTTGTGGTATGGCCTGAGACTATGATCGATAACCGCAATCAGCTGTCGCATCCGGATAAATACGAAATAATCGAAAAGCTTGATGCTGAGCAAACTGTCGATAAATCATATAAACCTTTTGGAAACGGACATTCAGGTGATATAATTGTCGAATTATTGATGAAATACTAATTGGAGGGAGAAATGCAGTTTAATACTATCTATAAGGGATTGATCTCAGGAGAAGAAAAGCTTGCGCTGGTAGGACTCGGATATGTCGGGATGCCTATCGCAGTTGAATTTGCAAAGCATATCAATGTTATTGGATTTGATATCAATGAGAAACGCGTCAATGAATATCGCAATGGCATTGACTCAACCAATGAAGTTGGCGAGGCCATCAAAAATACTACTGTGGATTTCACCTCAGATCCTAAGAGACTGAAAGAAGCAAAGTTCCTGATAGTAGCGGTGCCTACCCCTGTAAAAGAGGATAACAGCCCTGATCTCAGACCGGTCGAAGGCGCTTCCAAGACCATAGGACAGAACCTTTCGCCGGGCGCAATAGTAGTCTTTGAATCGACTGTTTATCCGGGCGTTACAGAAGACATTTGCATTCCTATCATCGAGAAGGAATCAGGTCTCAAGTGCGGCGTCGACTGGAAGATAGGTTATTCGCCTGAAAGGATCAACCCGGGCGACAGAGTGCACACACTTACAAATATCAAGAAGGTAGTCTCGGGAATGGATGAGGAGTCCGCGCGCGAGATCAAAAAAGTCTATGATATCGTTATCAAGGCAGGGACCTTCCCTGTTTCAAATATAAAGACTGCCGAGGCTGTAAAGGTAGTGGAGAACAGCCAGAGAGATATCAATATCGCGTTCATGAACGAGATAGCCATCATCTGCGACAAGCTCGGCATCGATACAAACGAGGTCCTCGCCGGAATGAACACCAAGTGGAATGCCCTTGGCTTCAAGCCGGGTCTTGTGGGAGGCCACTGCATCGGCGTCGATCCGTATTATCTGACCAATGCCGCAGAGAAACTGGGCTATCACAGCCAGATAATCCTCAACGGCAGACAGGTCAATGACAGCATGGGAGCATATGTTGCAGACGCCGCCATCAAGCAGATGATAGAGGCGGGCATGGCTCCTAAGAAGGCGACTGTCGTAGTACTTGGCCTCACGTTCAAGGAGAATTGCCCTGACACAAGAAACAGCAAGGTGGTCGATATCATCAACAGGCTGAGAGAATTCGACATCGATCCTGTGGTTGCTGATAACTG
This sequence comes from Anaerovoracaceae bacterium, assembly GCA_045116695.1. Taxonomy (GTDB): domain Bacteria; phylum Bacillota; class Clostridia; order Peptostreptococcales; family Anaerovoracaceae; genus Crickella. The sequence continues at coordinate 18,483 of JBGUME010000155.1, forward strand.
GGCTGATCCTGCCGTTGCAAAGAATGAGTACGGAGTGGATCTTGTCCCGTATGATGAAATACCTAAGGCAGACTGCGTGATCGTGGCAGTAGGCCATAATGAATACAGATCCATGTCGACTATGCAGCTAAAACAGCTCTTCAAGGAAAATCTTCCGGACAGCGAAAAAGTCCTGATCGATGTGAAGAGCCTGTATCGCATGGACGAGCTTGAAGCGTCCGGCATGAGATTCTGGAGGCTGTAAAGGAGGATAACGCGGATGCTGCTCTCAAAAGAATTACCAAGGATAGGAATCGACTGCCGGTGCTTTGACGAGAAGGACTTTGATTCTCTTGGTCTGGCTGGTTATAACGACGGCAGGAACGTGTGCACGTTTCTTGCTGCCGCGAAGTATGCAGCAGGTCTCTCAGAAGGGATCAGCATGATACTCACTTCG